>DATKFT010000469.1:0-15671 GCA_035544335.1 Pseudorhodoferax sp. | reverse complement strand
CGGAACTGACTGCGCCCGAAGCGGAAGAAGACCTCATCAGCCTGCCCTTGCTGGGCCGCTCGACTGCCGCGGGCCATCAGCGCCAACTGCTGGCCTTGCTGGCCGTAGGGGTGGTGGTGCTGGCACTGATCGCCGGTTGGGTGCTGCAGCAGGCCGACCGTTCCGCGCAGCAACTGGCGGCTCAGGCGGTCGCTGAGCAGTTCGGCAAACTTGTAGACGAAGTTGCGCAGGTAGGCCCCGCGCTTGAAGGCCACACGCGCCACGCTCTGGCCGAACAGGTGGCCCACGGGGCGCACAGCCAGGTCACCCACCGGGTCATCGCGCATGGCCATCTCGGCCACGATGCCGATGCCCAGTCCCAGGCGCACATAGGTCTTGATCACGTCCGAATCGATGGCCTCCAGCGCGATGCGCGGCGTCAGGTGGCGCTGCGCGAACGCGTGGTCCACGCGCGTGCGGCCCGTGAACGAAGGGTGGTAGGTGATGATGGGCTCGGCCGCGATGTCTTCCAGCGTGAGCCGCTCCTTGGCGGCCAGCGGATGCTCCTTGGGCAGCACCAGCACGTGCTGCCACTCGTAGCAGGGCAGAGTCAGCAGCTCGGTGTAGCCCGACAGCGATTCGGTCGCGATGCCGATCTCGGCCACCTCGTCGATCAGCATGCGCGCGACCTGGTCGGGCGCGCCCTGGTGCAGGCTCACGTTGACCTTGGGGTAGGCCTCGCGCAGCTTGGCCACGGGCACGGGCAGCACGTAGCGCGCCTGCGTGTGGGTGGTGGCGATCGACAGCGTGCCGCTGTCCTCGGCGCTGAACTGCTCGCCGATGCGCTTCAAGTTGCCGACCTCGCGCATGATGAGCTCGATGCTGCGCAGCACATGCTGGCCGGGCTCGGTGATGCGCTTCAAGCGCTTGCCATGGCGCGCGAAGATCTCGATGCCGAGTTCCTCTTCCAGTTCGATGATGGCCTTGGACACGCCCGGCTGCGAGGTGTGCAGGGCCTTGGCGGCCTCGGTGAGGTTGAGGTTGCGCCGTGCGGCCTCCTGGACGAAACGGAACTGGTGCAGATTCATAATGAATTTCGCCTAACGACGAAGATCATTATGCATGAATCATCTATAGAACCGCCAGTTCGGCGAACAGGTCGAGCGCGCGCGGGTGCTCGCCGACCGGTGGCAGCACCTGCACGCGCAGGCCGCCATGGCGCGCCTGCAGCGCTTGGACCAGCGCGGGCAGGTCTTCGCGCGCATGGCGCCCCATGCCCAGGAACATGGGCAGCAGGCGCAGCTCGTCCACGCCCAGCGCCACGAGTTCGGCCGTGACCGTGGCGAGGTCGGGTGCGCAGAGCTCGAGGTAGGCGCAGCGCACGGGCGTGCCGGGCGCGCGCTGCGCGATGCGCGCGGCCACGGCCTCGATGGGCTGGCGCCAGGCCGCGTCGCGCGAGCCATGGCCGAACAGCACGATGCCGCGCATCTCAGCCACGCCTCGGGTGGGCGCTGCGCGTGGCAGGCAATGCGCGCACCGGCCTCATCGCCTGAGCACCAGCCAGCCGAAGGCGGCCAGCGAGATCGCGCTGTAGATGAGCCCCGGCGCCGCGGCTGTCAGCCAGGGCTGCCAGTTCTGCAGGTTGCCGATGTAGCCGAACACGTTGTTGAGCAGGAAGAAGCTGATGCCGGCCATGACGCCGCCGAACACATAGCCCGCGATGCCCGTGTTGCGGAAATGCAGGTAGGCGAAGGGCAGGGCCAGCACCACCATGACCACGCAGCTGATCGGGTAGAAGACCTTGCGCCAGAACTCGATCTCGAAGCGCTGGGCCGACTGCTGGTTGGCGTTCAGGTGCTGGATGTACTGGAACAGGTCGATCGTGCGCATGCGGTCGGGCTTGAGCAGCGCGGTCGTGACCATCTCGTAGGTGATGCTGCTGTCCCAGTGCAGCGTGGGCAGGCGCTCGCGGTCCACGCTGACCTGGGCCGCGCGCTGGTGGTAGATGGTGCGCTGCACGTCGTCGAGCTCCCAGCCGCCGCTGGCAAAGCGCGCGCTGTCGGCCTGCACGGTGGAGCGCAGCGCGTTGTGCGCGTCGAACTCGAAGATGCGCACATGCTGCATGCGGCCATCCGCCGTGAGCGCGCCCACGTTGACGGCGTAGGAGTGCTCGCGCTGGCCCTCCTTGAGCCAGGCGCCGGTCTGGCCGATCGTGATGCGGCCCTGGTAGCGCGCCTTGAGCAGCTGCGCCGCCCGGTCCGTCATCGGCGCCAGGTAGTCGCCCACGGCGAAGGTCAGGATCACGAAACCCATGCCCAGCGCGACCAGCGTGCCCAGCGCGCGCCAGGGCCCCAGGCCACTGGTGCGCAAGATGGTGTATTCGGAGCTCTGCGCAAAGCGAGCCATCACGAAGATGGTGCCGATCAACAGCGTGATCGGCAGCAGCTCGTACAGGTGGTTGGGCATCAGCAGCACCACGTAGAGCAGCGCGTGGGTCAGCTGGTAGCCCGACTCGCCGTACTTGCCGATGTCCGAGAGCTCGTCGACGAAGTCGAAGAAGAAGAACAGCGCGAGAAAACCCAGCGTGACGAAGGCCACGGCCGTCAGCTGCTCGCGGTAGATCAGGCGGCGGATGGTCTTCATGCGGACGGGCTGGCGTTGGCCTGGGCCATGGGGCGGCCACGGCGGAGCCAGGCGCGCAGGTTGAAGCGGTGGTGCCGGTGGAGCAGGGCCACCAGCGTGAGCAGCAGCACGCCGCCATGCACGAGCAGCAGGAAGGCGCCGAAGCCGATGCGCCCGCTCGTGATCCAGTTCTGCCCCAGGTTGATGAGGTTGTAGTAGACGACGAAGGCGAACAGCGACAGCACGAGGTTGCCGCTGCGCGCAGAACGCGGGTTGCCGCTGGCCAGCACCAGCGAGAGCAGCAGGAAGTTGAAGGCCGCGATCGCAAAGCCGATGCGCCAGGACAGCTCGCCCATGTTCGCAGGGCTGCGGTCGGCCAGCAGCGCCACCGTGGACAGGGTGCGCGGGTTCACGCGCTGCGCGCCGCCTGCCGCACTGTCGCCGATGCGCGTGCCGTACTGTTCGAATTCGCTGATGCGCAGGCTCTCCTTGCCGCGCGTGGTCTCCAGCCGCTGGCCGTCGGTCAGCAGCACGAAGCGGTCCTCGCCGCGGACCTCGGTGTGGGCCGAGCGCGCCGAGGTGACCGACTCCTTGTCGTCGGTCTGGGCCGACAGGAACACGTTGTTGACGTTCTGGGCGTCCGGCGAGTCCTTGTCGACGAAGAACACGCGGCGGCCGTCGGCCGATTCCTGGAACTGGCCCGGCGTCACGCGTTCCACGTCGCTGCGCTGCTCGAAGCGGTTGCGCAGCTCCTGGATCTGCTGGTTCGACCAGGGCCAGACCACCAGCGCCATGCTGGCCACCACCAGCAGCATCGGCCAGGCGAAGCGCAGCAGCGGCGTGAACAAGCGCGCCAGGCCCTGGCCCGAGGCGAACCAGATCACCATCTCGCTGTCACGGTACATGCGCGACAGCGTGGCCACGCAGGCCACGAACAGGCTCAGCGTGAGGATGGTTGGCAGATGGCCCAGGATGGTGTAGCCCAGCACCAGCATCACGTCCGAGGGGTTCACGCGTCCGCGCGAGGCCAGCCGCAGCGTGCTGATCAGCAGCATGGTCATCACGATCGTGATGAGGGCGACGAAGGTGGCACCGAAGCCCCTGGCCAACTCCTTGCGTATGGAGGAATGGAATAACATCGCCAGCCGAAAAAAGGCTGGATTATGAACTTCGAACTCAAGTCCCTGGACGCTGCGGGCTGTGCCGCTGCCAAGTGCGATGCGCTGCTGGTGCTGGTGCCCGAGGCCGCAGCGGCGGGCAGCGATGCACTGTCCGGCTGGATCGCGCAGGCGCGCAAGTTGGGCGACCTCGACACCAAGGCCGGCAAGACCCTGGCCCTGTACCGGCCGCAGGGCGTGGCCGCCACGCGCGTGGTGCTGGCCGCCGTCGGCGATGGCAGCGCGCGCGCGGTGCGCCAGGCCGTGCTGGCCGGTGCGGGTCAGCTGCGCCAGGCCAAGCGCCTGGTGCTGTGCTGCGCGGGCCCCTGGACCGACGCGACGCTGCGTGCGGCGATCGCGGCCGTGGCCGATGCGAGCTACGTCTACACCGCCACCAAGTCCAAGCCCGAGCCGCGCAAGCTGGCCCAGGTCGTCGTGGCCGTGGCCGAGGTCGCCAAGGCCCGCGCGGCGTTCGACCAGGCCGTGGGCCTCGTGGCCGGCGTGGAGTTCGCCAAGGAATGGGGCAACCGTCCCGGCAACCATGCCACGCCCACGCTGATCGCCAACGCGGCCAAGTCGCTGGCGCGCCACGCCGGCATCAGCTGCGAGGTGCTCGGCCCGCGCGAGGTGGCCAAGCTCGGCATGGGCGCCTTCATGGCCGTGGCCCAGGGTTCGGAGGAGCCGCTGCGCTTCGTCGTGCTGCGCTACAACGGCGCGGCGCGCACGGTGGCGCCCACGGTGCTGGTGGGCAAGGGCATCAGCTTCGACACGGGCGGCATCTCGATCAAGCCGGCCGGCGAGATGGACGAGATGAAGTTCGACATGTGCGGCGCCGCCAGCGTGCTGGGCGTGTTCCGCGCACTGGCCGAGCTCAAGCCCGCCGTCAACGTGGTCGGCCTGATCGCCAGCTGCGAGAACATGCCCGATGGCCGCGCCGTCAAGCCCGGCGACGTGGTCACCAGCATGAGCGGGCAGACCATCGAGATCCTGAACACCGACGCCGAGGGCCGGCTGGTCCTGTGCGACGCGCTGACCTATGCCGAGCGCTTCAAGCCCGCGGCCATCGTGGACATCGCCACGCTGACCGGCGCCTGCGTGGTCGCACTGGGCGGCGTGCGCAGCGGCCTGTTCGCCAACGACGAGGCGCTGGCCGCGGCGCTGCTGGAGGCCGGCGAGACGGCGCTCGACCCTTGCTGGCGCCTGCCGCTGGACGACGACTACGCCGACGGGCTGAAGACCAACTTCGCCGATGTGGCCAACGTGGCCGGCCGTGCGGGCGGCGCGATCACGGCCGCCAAGTTCCTGCAGCGCTTCGCCGCCGAGCGGCCCTGGGCGCACCTGGACATCGCGGGCACGGCCTGGAAGAGCGGGGCGGCCAAGGGCGCCACGGGCCGGCCGGTCGGACTGCTGCTGGCCTACCTGATGGGCCAGGCCGCCGTGGCCATGCCCAAGGCCAAGGCGCCCGCGCGCAAGCGCAGCAGCGCGCGCGCCTGAGCGCGGCGGCGCGGCAGCGGGCATGACCGAGATCGCCTTCCATTTCAACGCGCCGGACAAGCTCGCCTACGCCTGCCGGCTGCTGCGCAAGGCGGTGACGGCCGGCGCGCGTGCGGTCGTCACCGGAGCCGACGACCAGCTGGCGCGGCTCGACCAGCAGCTGTGGACTTTTTCCGCCCTGGACTTCGTGCCGCATTGCATGGCACCCAGCCCGGCCCGCATGCTGGCCGCGTCCCCGGTCGTGCTGACCACCGATGCGCAGCAGGCGCCCGTGCACCCCGTGCTGGTCAACCTGGGCGACCTCGTGCCGGCCGGCTTCGAGCGCTTCGAGCGCCTGATCGAGGTGGTCAGCGGCGATGCGGACGACCGTGCGCTGGCGCGCGAGCGCTGGCGCCACTATGCCGCGCGCGGCTACACCATCGTGCGCCACGATCTGGAACTCAAGGAATGAGGTTGCCCCCATGAACGAGCCAGGACGGGTACCGCCGCGCTTCGTGCCGGTGCTGACCGAGGTCATCGATCCGGCGGTTGCCGCCGCAGCCGTGCCGCCCTCCGTCCCCGTCCCCGTCCCCGTCCCCATGGCCGTTGCCTCTCCGAGCCCCAGCACGCCGGACGCGCTGCGGGACCAACTGGTCCAGCGCGTCATGCAGCGCGTGGACGGGGCGCTGGCGCGCGAACTGCACGAAGCCGTGGCCAGCATGGTGCTGCAGCACACGCATGCGCTGGTGCCGCGCCTGCGCGAGGAGATCGAACTCGTGGTGCGCCAGGCCGTGGCCGAAGCCGTGGCCGCCGAACTGGCGCAGCGCCCGACTGCGTGAAACCCCTTGTGGCGTTTGTGCCGACCGGCACAAAGAGGCCCGCAAATTGCTTAATGGGCGATGTATAAAGGTGTTTTCAGCTTCCCGTTGTCTGGAGGAGTTCCTATGCAGTTGAAGTGGACCGCTGTTGCTCTGGCCGCCATGGTGTTGGTCGCCTGCGGCAAGAAGGAAGAACCGGCGCCCGCGCCCGCACCGGCCCCCGCCGCTGCTCCGGCGGCCGCGCCGGCTGCGGAGACCATCACGGTCAAGATCGGCCATGTCGCGCCCACCAGCGGCCCGATCGCCCACCTGGGCCGTGACAACGAGCTTGGCGCCCGCATGGCGATCGAGGAACTCAATGCCGCCGGCTTCAAGATCGGTGACAAGGTCGCCAAGTTCGAGCTGCTGGCCGAAGACGATGCCGCCGATCCCAAGCAGGGCACCTCGGTCGCGCAAAAGCTCGTGGACAGCAAGGTGCAGGGCGTGGTCGGCCACCTGAATTCGGGCACCACGATCCCGGCCTCCAAGATCTACAGCGACGCGGGCATTCCGCAGATCTCGCCCTCGGCGACCAATCCCAAGTACACGCGCCAGGGCTTCAAGACCGCGTTCCGCGTGGTGGCCGACGACGTGCACCTGGGCAGCACGCTGGGCAAGTACGCCGTGGGCGAGCTGGCCGGCAAGACCGTGGTCGTGATCGACGACCGCACGGCCTATGGCCAGGGCGTGGCCGAAGAGTTCGAAAAGGCGGTCAAGGCCGCCAACGGCAATGTGGCGGGCCACGAGTTCACGACCGACAAGTCGACCGACTTCAACGCCATCCTGACCAAGCTCAAGGCCACCAAGCCCGACATCCTGTTCTACGGCGGCATGGACGCCGTGGCCGGCCCGATGCTGCGCCAGGCCAAGCAGCTGGGCCTCACGGTCAAGTTCATGGGCGGTGACGGCATCTGCACGAACGAGCTGTCCAAGCTGGCGGGCGATGCGCTGGCGGACAACCAGGTCGTGTGCGCCGAGGCCGGCGGGGTGGACGGCGACCTCAAGCCCGGCCTGGACAAGTTCAAGGCCGACTTCCAGCAGAAGTACAACGTCGACGTGAAACTCTACGCGCCCTACGTCTACGACGCCGTGAAGGTGCTGGCCACGGCCATGCAGAAGGCCGGTTCGCCCGAGCCCGAGAAGTACCTGCCCGAGCTGGCCAAGATCGAATACAAGGGCATCACGGGCAACATCGCCTTCGACGAGAAGGGCGACATCAAGAACGGGGCGCTGACGCTGTACACCTACAAGGGTGGTCAGCGCGAGCAGCTCGCCGTGGTGCGCTGAGCCCAGCCAGCCGCACGCACAGCAAGGGGCCTTCGGGCCCCTTCTTGTTTGTGGGCTGGCTACGCTGGCCGCAGCCGGCGCGGGTCCAGCGCCGCGACCAGCCGGGCCGGTAGCGGCAGCGGCTCGCCGTGCAGCCGCGCGGCCAGCAGCTCGGCCGCCAGCGGCGCCAGCGTGAGGCCGCGCGCGCCCAACGCGGTCAGCACCCACAGGCCCTGGCCCCAGGGCCCGGCCAGCGGCAGCCGGTCGGGCGAGGCGCAGCGCACGCCGGCCCAGGCCGCGGGCGCCGGGCCTTGTGCGATCGCCTGCGCCGTGGCCGGCAGCAGGGTCTGCAGCCGCTCCAGGTTGTAGCGCTGCTCGGCCTCGCGCAGGTCGGTGCCCGTGTCGCCGCGTTCGAAGCTCGAGCCCGACAGCCAGATGGGGCCATCCGGGCCCGGCACCGCCGGGATGAAGTGGCCATGGCCGTTGACCGGCGTGGCCGGCCAGGGCGGCGTGGGCAGCGTGGCCGGGCAGGGGCCCAAGCTGATCTGCCCGCGCACGTTCTGCAAGGTGGGCAGGTCCAGCAGCGGCGCACTGCCGATGCCGGCCGTCACCACGAGCAGCGGCGTGTGCTGCAGCTCGCGGCCCTGGTCGTCGCGCAGCGACCAGCCCTGGGGCGTGGCCTGCACGCTGGCGGTGCGGCAACCGCCCCGAAAGCGGATGCCCGGGTGCTGCAGCAGCGCCTGCACGAGCCGTGCAGGGCGCACCCAGCCGGCCACGGCATGCCATTGCGCGGGCGCGTCCTCGGGCAGGCCCGCGGCCCGCAGCTGCGCGGCATCGGCCGCCGCGCTGAACCGGTCGCCCGGCGGCGCTGGGGCGGCAGCGGTGCGCACAGCGCGCGCACCCCGCAGGTGGCGCTCCAGCACGCCGGTCAATGCGTAGTCGCTGCCGGCATGGGCGCCAGCCAGCGCCTGCAGCAGGTCCGCGGTGCAGCGCGCACCGGCGCGCGACAGCTGCGTGGGCAGCGTGTCGCTGGCCGCATCGTGCGGCGAGAACAGGCCCACGGGCAGGCCGGAGGCGCCGGCTGCGGGCGCTTCGCCGGCATCCAGCACCAGCACCTGCCAGCCGCGTTCGGCCAGCGCGCGCGCCACGCTGGCGCCGGCCAGGCCCGCGCCCAGCACCGTGCACGGCCCCGGCTCGGTGGGCGGGCCGCTGTCCTGCCAGGGCTGCGGGCGCAGCCGGGGTGTCCAGGCGGGCGCGTAGACCGCTTCGAGCCGGTCGCGCTTGGGCGGCACGCCGGGCACGCGCTGCACGTTGAAGCCGCACTGCGCGAGCCCGTCGCGCACACTGCGTGCGATGGTCCAGGTGGCCAGCCGCGTGCCGGTGCGGCAGCAGCGCGCCACGGCCTTGAGCGTGTCCAGGCCCCAGATGTCCGGGTTGCGTGCGGGGCTGAAGCCGTCCAGGAAGACCGCGTCGGCCTGGCACACGAGCTCGCGCAGCAGCGGCCCAGCCTCGCCGATGGCCAGCGTCAACAGCACGCGCCCCTGGTCCAGCCGCAGCCGGTGCACGCCGGGGCGCAGGCCCCAGTACTGTGCGGCCAGTTCATCGGCCAGCGGCTGCAGCTCGGGGAAGGCCTGCGCCGCGCGGCGCAGGTCCTCGGCCGATGCGGGATGGGCCTCGACCGAGACGAAGTGCAGCCGTGCCGGCCGGTCCGGATCGGCCCGCCAGGCGGCCCAGGTGACCAGGAAGTTCAGGCCCAGGCCGAAGCCGGTTTCCAGGATGGTCCAGTGCGGCCGCCCGGCCCAGGCCTGCGGCAGCCCGCAGCCTTGCAGGAACACCCCGCGTGCCTGCGCCGGGCCCGACTCGGAGTGGTAGCGGTCGCCGAAGCGCGGGTTGTAGGGGGTGCCGTCGGCCAGCCACTCGATGGGCTCGGCCATGGGGCCTCAGGCCGCCGGCGGAACGTAGCCCTGCGCGACGTCGGCGCCGCCGCCGAAGAAGTGGTTCTCCATCTGGCGTGCCAGGTACTGGCGCGCGCGCTGGTCGGCCATGTTGAGCTTGTTCTCGTTGATCAGCATCGTCTGCTGCTTGAGCCAGGCGGCCCAGGCTTCCTTGCTGACGTTCTGCCAGATGCGCTTGCCCAGCTCGCCCGGGTAGGGCGGGTGTTCCATGCCTTCCGCCTCGCGGCCGAGTTTGATGCAGTTCACCATGCGTGCCATGTCTTGTTCCTTGCGTGCAGGCCGTGGGCGGCCTGTCTGAATCGGGTTGAATCGGATCGTGGGCGCGGATTATCGGCCGCCCAGCAAGCCGTCGACGATCAAGGCCCAATGGACCGGTTCCACGGGCGTGATCGACAGCCGGCTGCCGCGCTGCAGCACCAGCATTTCGGCCAGGCCCGGGTGGGCGCGCAGTTCCGCGAGTGGCAGCAGCCGGGTCTTGCGCAGCGCCTGCACATCGCGCAGCAGCCAGCGCGGCGCCTCGGGCTTGGCGGCTGCATCGTGGTAGGGCGAGGCCGCGTCGAACTGGGTGGGGTCGGGCCGCGGTTCGGAGGCCACGCGCGCGATGCCGGCGATGCCGGGCTCGGGGCAGCTCGAGTGGTAGAACAGCACGCCGTCGCCGACCTGCATGGCATCGCGCATGAAGTTGCGCGCCTGGTAGTTGCGCACGCCGGTCCAGGGCACCGTGCGGTCCGGTGCGGCCAGCGCGTCGTCGATGGAGCATTCGTCGGGCTCGGACTTCATGAGCCAGTAGCGCA
The DNA here is from genome assembly GCA_035544335.1 of Pseudorhodoferax sp. GTDB lineage: Bacteria > Pseudomonadota > Gammaproteobacteria > Burkholderiales > Burkholderiaceae_C > Pseudorhodoferax. The sequence continues at coordinate 5,568 of DATKFT010000469.1, read as the reverse complement.
GATCGCGGGTGGAGGTGGCTTGCATGGGGCTTGTGGGGCGTATCGCGGGTGTTGTCTTGCACGAGGATGCCACAGCCGGCCGCGACCTTCTCCTACAGGGCAACACCTCGCCAGGGTGGCACACTGCGCCCGCCGCAACGACTCCAACGGTTTCACCCACCCGCTCCATGACAGCGGACGCCATTCCTCCCGACCTCGCCGCCTGCGACCTGGAACCGATCCGCTGGCCAGGTGCGATCCAGCCCCACGGCCGCATGCTCGTGCTCCATGGGCAGACGCTGGCGCCCGTGGCCGCCAGCGCCGGTTGGTCTGCCGACGAACGTGCGGCGGTCCTGGCCCTGCTCAACCGCACGGCGCTGTCCTCGCTGCCGGCCACCGGCGCCGGCAGCTCGCCGATCAGCCTGGGCCGGCTGCAGCTGCCCGCAGGCACCGCACAGGAGGTATCGGCCCACCGCACGCCGGCCCATGTCATCGTCGAATGCGAGGACGCCGGCCCGGAGAACCACAGTCCGGCGCCGATCTACGAGCTGGCGCGCAGCTTCCTGCCGCGGCTGCAGGGCGCGCGCGACCTGCCGGCGCTGTGCGCTCTGGCGGCCCAGGAGCTGCGCCGGCTCAGCGGCTTCGGCCGCGCGCTGGTCTACCGGTTCGACGAGGACGGCCATGGCGAGGTGCTGGCCGAGATGCGGGAGGACGGCTACGACAGCTACCAGGGCCACCATTTCCCGGCCTCCGACATCCCGCGCCAGGCGCGCGCGCTGTACCTGCTCAACCACTTCCGGCTGATCCCCGACGCGCGCTACGCGCCGGTACCGCTGGAAAGCATCGACGGTGGCGCAAGCGCGCAGATCGACCTGTCCCAGGCCTTTCTGCGCAGCGTCTCGCCCGTGCACCTGGAGTACATGCGCAACATGGGCACGCTGGCCTCGATGTCGGTGTCGCTCGTCGTCGACGGCAAGCTGTGGGGCCTGATTTCCTGCCACAACCACGCGCCGCGCACGCTGGCACTCAATGCGCGTGCAGCCTGCGAACACCTGGGCCAGCTGCTGTCGCTGCAGATCGGCGCGCTGCAGGCCGGCGCGCAGGCGAGCGAACGCCTGGAACTGCGCCAGCTCACGCTGTCGCTGGTGGCGCAGCTGGCCGAGAGCGACGGCACCTTGAGCCGGCTGGTGCGCAGCGAAGGCCTGCTGCGCCTGGCACGCGCCAGCGGCGCGGCCGTGGTGCTCGATGAAGCCGTCTGGACCACAGGCGACACACCGCCGCAGGCCGAGGTCGAGGCCTTGGCGCGCTGGGTCGTCGAGCGCCGCGAGGAGGTCTACGCCAGCGACGAGCTGGCCCGCGACTACCCCGGCGCGACGGCCCTGCAGGCCCAGGCGGCCGGCGTGCTGGCCGTGTCCATTTCCCAGGTGCACCGCCACGTGATCCTGTGGTTCCGCCCCGAGATCGTGCGCACCGTGCGCTGGGCCGGCAACCCGCGCAAGTCGGTCGACGAGGGCGGGCGCATCCATCCGCGCAAGAGCTTCGACAGCTGGGTCGAACACATCGGCGGCCGGTCCGCGCGCTGGCAGCCGTCCGAGCTGGCCGCGGCGCGCGAGTTGCGCGATGCCTTGATCGGCATCGTGCTGCGGCGTGCCCAGGAATTGGCCGATGCCGCCACCGCGCTGGGCCGGGTCAACAAGGAGCTCGAAGCCTTCTCCTACACCGTCTCGCACGACCTGCGCGCGCCCATGCGCCACATCGCCGGCTACGCCGATCTGGTGCTGGAAATGGATGGCAAGCGCATCGGCGAGCGCGGGCAGCGCTACCTGGGCCACGTGAAGGAAGCCGCGGCCTTCGCCGGCCAGCTGGTCGATGCGCTGCTGGACTTTTCGCGCCTGGGCCGTGCAGCGCTCAAGCCGCGCAGCGTGGACACGGCCGCCATGGTGGCCGAACTGGTGCGCGAGCTGCAGCGCGACGAAGGCGGCCGCCGCGTGCACTGGGAGCTGGCGCCCGACCTGCCGCGGCTGGTCGCCGATCCGTTCTTGCTGCAGGCGGCCACGCGCAACCTGCTCGCCAACGCGCAGAAGTACACGCGCCGGCAGGCTGCGCCGCGCATCGCGGTGCGCGCCGTCGCCCGCGAGGACGGGGATGGCCTGGAGGTCGAGGACAACGGTGTCGGCTTCGAGATGCAGTACGCCGACAAGTTGTTCGGCGTGTTCCAGCGCCTGCACGCGGCCGAGGAATTCGAAGGCACGGGCATCGGCCTGGCCAACGTCAAGCGCATCGTCGAACGCCACGGCGGCCGGGTCTGGGCCCGCGGCGCACCACAGCAGGGTGCGGCCTTCGGCTTTGTGCTGCCACGCGTCCCCCCTGATTGAACCGCACCACCCCCATGCTCAAGCCCATCCTGTTGGTCGAAGACGACGCCCGCGACCTCGAACTCACGCTGCTCGCGCTCGAACGCAGCCAGCTGGCCAACGACGTCGTGGTGCTGCGCGACGGCGCCCAGGCGCTGGCCTACCTGCGCCGCGAGGACCAGCATGCCGACCGCAGCGAAGGCAACCCCGCCGTGATCCTGCTGGACCTCAAGCTGCCCAAGGTCAATGGCCTGGAGGTGCTGCAGGCGGTGCGTGCCGACCCGGGTCTGCGCAGCATCCCGGTGGTCATGCTGACCTCCTCGCAGCAGGAGACCGACGTGATCCGCAGCTACGAGCTCGGCGTGAATGCCTACGTGGTCAAGCCCGTGGAGTTCAAGCAGTTCGTGGCCGCCATCGCCGACCTGGGCATCTTCTGGGCCGTGCTGAACGAGCCGCCACCCGGCTCGCTCAAGACCAGCCGGCGCTACGCGCATGAGTGAACCCCTGGCGCTGCTGCTGCTGGAAGACTCCGCGTTCGACGCGGAACTGGTGCAGGAGGCCGTGCGCGCCAGCCACCCGGATGCGCGCTGCACGCTGGTGCGCGACGAGGCCGGTTTCGTGCAGGCGCTGGCGACCCAGCGTTTCGATGCCGTGCTGTCCGACTACCAGCTGCCCGGCTTCGGCGGCGACCATGCGCTGGCGATCGCCCAGGCCCGGGCGCCGCAGCTGCCCTTCATTTTCGTGTCCGGCGTGATCGGCGAGGACAACGCCGTCGAGCTGCTCAAGCGCGGGGCCACCGACTATGTGGGCAAGGGCCGGCTGGAGCGGCTGCCGCTGGTGCTGGAACGCGCACTGCGCGAGGTGCGCGAGCGCGCCGCCCGCGACGCGGCCGAGGCGCGCCTGCGCGAGGCCGACAGCCTGTACGCGCGCATCATCGAGTCGCTGCGCGACTACGCCGTGCTGCTGCTGGACGCAGACCACCGCATCACCAGCTGGAACCGCGGCGCCCAGGCCATGTTCGGCTTCGAGCGCAGCGAGGCCCTGGGCCAGAACGCCACGCTGCTGCTGCCCGAGGGCGAGGACGCGCAGGAAGCCTGGCGTCGCGACCTGCGGCTGGCCGCCACCGCGCAACGTGCCGCCACGCAGCGCTGGATGCGCCGGCGCGACGGCTCACGCCTGTGGGCCGAGGGCGTGCTGATGCCGCTGCACGGCAACGCCGGTGCCGTGGTGGGCTGGTGCAGCATCGCGCGCGACACCACGGCCGAGCACCTGGCTGCGCAGGCGCTGCGCGAAGCCAAGGAGCAGGCCGAGGCCGCGCGGCGCGAGGCCGAGCGCGCCAGCTTCGCCAAGGACCGGTTCATCGCCATGCTGTCGCACGAATTGCGCGCACCGCTGTCGGCCGTCTCGGCTGCCGTGCATCTGCTGGAGCACCACGCCAGACTGCCGCCGTCGCACCAGGACCTGGTGCCGCTGGTGCGCCGCAACGTGGCCGTGGAGACGCGCTTGATCGACGACCTGTTGGACATCTCGGCCATCTCCAGCGGCAAACTCGGCATCAAGCCCGAGGTCGTGGACATGCATGCGGTGCTGCGTGAGGCGTTGGACATGCTGGCCGACGCCGTCGCCGAGCGTGGCATGCGCGTGGAGCTGGCGCTGGCCGAGCGGCCGGCCTGGGTGCATGCCGACCCGGTGCGCATGCAGCAGGTGCTGGCCAACCTGGTGCGCAACGCCATCAAGTTCAGCGAGCCCGGCGGCGTGGTGCGCCTGCACACGGCACTGGAAGCCGGCGAATTCGTCTTCTCGTGCTGCGACCAAGGCATCGGCATCGCGCCCGACGCGCTGGAACGCATCTTCATCGCCTTCGAGCAGGCCGACCGCGAGACCGCTCGCGAGCGTGGCGGCCTGGGCCTGGGCCTGGCCATCGCGCGCCACCTGGTGCTGGCCCACGGCGGCGTGCTGCTGGCCGACAGCCCGGGCCGGGGGCAGGGCGCGCGCTTCACGCTGCGGCTGCCGCTGCGCGAAGGCGCGGTACCGCCGCCACCGGCGCTGCCGGGGCAGGTGGCCGAGCCGGTGCCGGCGCGCCATGCGCGCGTGCTGCTCGTGGAGGACCACCCCGGCGCGGCGATGGCGCTGCGCATGTGCCTGGAGGAGTACGGCTACGCGGTCGAACACGCCGCCAGCGTGGCCCAGGCACTGCAGCTGGCGCAGTCCCGACCCTTCGACATCGTGCTGACCGACCTGGGCCTGCCCGATGGCAGCGGCGTGGAGATCGGCCGGGCGCTGGGCACACAGCTGCCCGTGCTGGCGCTGAGCGGCTATGGCGCGGAGAGCGACCTGCGCAGCACCGCCGCCGCCGGCTTTTCCGGCCACCTGGTCAAGCCGGTGGACCCGCCGCAGGTGCATGCGGTGCTGCAAAAGCTGCTGGCACGGCCCACGCCATGAAGCCGGCGCTACCGGACCTGAACCTGCTGCGCGTGTTCGACGCCATCTGGCGCTGCCGCAGCGTGACGGCGGCAGGCGCCGAGATCGGCCTGACCCAGGGCTCGATGAGCAGCGCGCTGAACCGCTTGCGCCAGCATTTCGACGATCCGCTGTTCGTGCGCCTGCAGGGCCGCATGCAGCCCACGCTGCTGGCCGAGGGCCTGGCCGAGCCCGTGCAGCTCGCGTTGCGCCAGCTGGAACAGGCGCTGGCGCAGCGCCGCGCATTCACGCCCGCCACGGCCGCGCGCGGCTTTCGCATCTGCATGACCGAGATCGCGCAGCGCGTGTTCCTGCCCCGGCTCATGCAGCACCTGGCGGGCCAGGCGCCGCAGGTGCAGCTGGCCACGGTCGACATGGCACCCGACCGCGCCCAGGCTGCGCTCGCGTCCAGCGAGATCGACCTGGCGATCGGCTACTTTGCGGACTTCGGCGACAGCTTCTTCGCCCAGCGCCTGTTCTCCGAGCACTACGTGGTGCTGGTGCGGGCCGACCACCCGTCGATCGGCGCGCGGCTCACGCGCACGGCCTACCTGCAGGCCGCGCACATCTCGTACCGGCCCGCGGCGGCCAGCCACGAACTGCTGGACGAGCGGCTGGACCGCGCCTTCGCGCGGGCCGGCCTGCGCCGGCGCGTGGGCCTGCAGGTCGCGCATTCCATGGGGCTGTCGGTCGTGGTGGCGCAGACCGACCTGATCGCCACCGTGCCGTCGCGCCTGGCGCTGAGCTTTGCCGACCATCCAGGCCTGCGCGTGCT
>DATKFT010000468.1:0-2341 GCA_035544335.1 Pseudorhodoferax sp. | reverse complement strand
GCCACCACGCCTGGCCGCATTCGATGACCCGCCTGGACGGCATCATCGAGCGCTGCACCACCACATTCAAGGTTCGCGAAGGAGTACCCGCATGAAGATCAGCATTTTCGGTTTGGGCTATGTGGGCGCGGTTTCGCTGGCCTGCCTGTCGCGCGACGGGCACGATGTGGTCGGCGTCGACATCGACGAGACCAAGCTCGAACTCATCATGGCCGGCAAGACGCCCGTGGTCGAGGAGGGCATGGTCGAGCTCATGCAGCGCGTGGCCGCCAGCGGCAAGGTCACGGTGACCACCGATGCGCAGCGCGCCGTGCGCGAGAGCGAGATCTCGCTGGTCTGCGTGGGCACGCCCTCGGCAGCCAACGGCAGCCAGGACCAGGGCGCCGTGCTGCGCCTGGCCGAGCAGATGGGCCTGGCGATCGCGGCCAAGAGCGAGCCGCATGTGGTGGTGTTCCGCTCCACGCTGGTGCCCGGCACCGTGGAAGACGTGCTGCGTCCCATCATCGAAGCCAAGTCGGGCAAGAAGGACGGCGAGGGCTTCCACCTGTGCTTCCAGCCCGAGTTCCTGCGCGAAGGCTCGTCGATCCGCGACTACGACAAGCCGCCGTTCACGATCGTCGGCGCCAACCACGCCTATCCCGTGGAGCGCCTGCGCGCGCTGTTCGGCCAGCTGCCCTGCGACTTCATCCAGACCTCGGTGCGCTCTGCCGAGATGATGAAGTATTGCTGCAACAACTTCCACGCGCTCAAGATCACGTTCGCGAACGAGACCGCGCGGCTGTGCGGCGCGCTCGGCGTGGACCCGTTCGAGGTCATGGACCTGGTCTGCCGCGACACGCAGCTCAACATCTCGCGTGCCTACCTCAAGCCCGGTTTCGCGTTCGGCGGCTCGTGCCTGCCCAAGGACCTGCGCGCCACGGCCTACCTGGCCAAGACGCGCGACGTCGAGATTCCGATGCTGGCCAGCATCATGCAGTCCAACCGCGACCATCTGGACCTGGCGCTGCACAAGATCGTGGCGCGCGGCAAGCGCAAGATCGGCTTCATCGGCCTGTCGTTCAAGACCGGCACCGACGACCTGCGCGAAAGCCCGCTCGTGACGCTGGCCGAGCAGCTGATCGGCAAGGGCATGCAGCTGTCGGTCTACGACCCCGAGGTCCACCTGGCCAAGCTGCTGGGTGCCAACCGACGCTACATCGAGAACCACCTGCCGCACATCGGCGAGCTGCTGCAGGCCGACATCCGGCAGGTGATCGCCGAGTCCGAAGTGCTGGTGCTGGGCCTGACCGGTCAGCAGGTGTTCGACGCCGTGGCCGCCAACGTGCGTGCCGACCAGTGGGTGCTGGACCTGGTCAACATGCCTGGGCGCGAGGCCCTGGCCGCGGACGTCGAAGGGTTGTGCTGGTAAGCGCGCGCCAAGCGGTGCGGCGCTGGCGGTGGCGCGCACTGATGTCGGCGTCCATCGTGGCGCTGGCGGCCTTGTCGTTGGCACCGTACGCGAGCTCCTCGACGGAGTTGGTGCGGCTGCGCAATGCGCTGCTCTACGTCGGTGCCGCCGAGCCGGACTCTGTCGCATTCTCCTGGCGGCCGCAGCAGGTGCCTGCGGGCTTCCTGCAGGAACGCGGGCCGGTGGACCCCTTGTTCGCCGATGTGGCCCAGCGGCTCGAACTGGACACACTGTCCGACGACTGGGAGCGCGCGCTGGCCATCAGCCAGCACCTGCTCGCCAGCCAGCCCGTGCTGAGCGGTGGCGCCATCCAGGGCGACCTGCATGCCACCTACCGGGGCATCGTCGAGGACGGCGAGGGCTATTGCGGCGACTTCGTGCGCGCCTTCACAGCCCTGGCCACGGCGGCCGGCATCCCGGTGCGCAACTGGGCGTTCTCCTTCGATGGCTTCGGCGGGCACGGCCATGTCTGGTCGGAGATCTGGAACCGGCAATTGCACGTCTGGCAGCTGCTGGACGTGTTCGACAACTACTACTTTGCGCGCGCCGACGGCCGGCCGCTGTCGGCGCTGGCCTTCCGTGCCACGATGCTCAGTGATCCCCGCAGCCTGCGCCTGCTGCCGCTCGCGCCCAAGGCACGCCCGGGCTACACCATCGAAAGCAAGGCCTGGGACTACTTTCGCCTGGGCTTGCCGCAGTGGTACCTGTGGTGGGGCAACAATGTGTTCTCGTACGACCGCGAGCCCGTGGTGCGCTGGTTTGCGGGCCGCTCGCGCGCGCTCGAGCAGCTGGCCGGAACCGCCACCGGCGCCCATCCCGGCCTGATGCTGCTGGCCGATCCGGAGAATGCCGCGGAACGCAGGGCGCTCGAGCGCCTGCGCTGGCATCTGCTGG
>DATKFT010000467.1:0-1940 GCA_035544335.1 Pseudorhodoferax sp. | reverse complement strand
CGGCATGTACGGCAACCAGCCCGACCGCTGGGACGCGGGCCTGGCCGGCAACGACCGGCTGCGCGTGATCATCAATGCGCTCACGCGGCTGCGCTTTTGCACGGCCGAGGGGCAGATGGAGTTCGAGACCAAGGAAGGCGTGGCCGGCGCGCCGGCCGGCTTCATGCCCTGGTTCGAGGTGCCGGGGCGGCGCACGGCCGATGTGGCCGTGGCCTTCGGCCACTGGTCCACGCTGGGCTGGCTGGACCGCGACGACCTCTATTGCCTGGACACGGGCTGCGTCTGGGGCGGGCCGCTCAGCGCGCTGCGCGTGGCGGCCACCGGGGCGCAGCAGGCGCTCGTGCAGGTCGACTGCCCGCAGGCGCAGAAACCCGGCTAGCCGGGTCAGCCGGCCGAGGTCTCCGGCTGCGGCTGTGCCACCGCGGCCGGGGCGGGCGCCTGCACGGGCACCGGTGCGGGTGCCTTGAACAGCGCCGCGAGCTTGCGCTTGGGCTTGATGTTGGCCGAGACCGTGCTGCGCGCGGACGCCCGCGCACTGCTTTCCCAGGCCGGCGTGCCGTTGTCCTGCGCGCGCGCAGGCGCCTCGTAGGGCTGGTTGAAGAACGGGTCTGCCGCGGGCGCATGCGAGCGCCGCGGAGCGCGCTCGCGCGGCTCGGGACGGCCACGCGGGCTGTCCATCACGTCGCGCGGGTCGTCACCGCCCCAGGCGCGGCGGCCTTCGTTGAAGCGACCCTGCTCGCGGATGCGCGGCACGTCCTCGTCGTACTCGAAGGCCTCGATCTCGATCTTGGTCTTGATGAGCTTCTCGATCTCGGACACCAGCCGCACGTCGTTGCCGCCGCCGGCAAAGCTGACCGCCAGGCCCGAGGCGCCAGCGCGGCCCGTGCGGCCGATGCGGTGCACGTAGTCCTCGGCGTTGAACGGGATGTCGAAGTTGAACACCGCCGGCACATCCTTGATGTCCAGGCCGCGTGCCGCGACGTCGGTGCAGACGAGCAGGTCGACCTCGCCCTTCTTGAAGGCATCCAGCGCCTTCAGGCGCTCGTCCTGGCTGCGGTCGCCGTGCAAGGCGTTGGTCTTGAGGCCCTCGCGCTCCAGCGCGCGCGCCAGCCGGGCACAGCCCAGCTTGCTGTTGACGAACACGAAGGCCTGGCGCAGCTGGCGCTTGCGCAGGATCTGGTGCAGCGCGCGGCGCTTGTTGTCGTCATTGACGCTGTAGAAGTGCTGTTCGACCGTGGAGGCCGTCGCGTTGGAGCGCGCGACCTCGATCGTGGTCGGGTTCTGCAGGTAGCTGCCGGCCAGGCGCTTGATCTCGGGCGAGAACGTGGCCGAGAACAGCAGCGTGGTGCGCTGCTTGGGCAGATAGGACAGGATGCGCTGCAGGTCGGGCAGGAAGCCGATGTCCAGCATGCGGTCGGCCTCGTCGAGCACCACGTACTCGACCTGGTTCAGCACCGCATTCTTGGCCTCGATGTGGTCCAGCAGGCGGCCCGGCGTGGCGACCAGGACCTCCACGCCCTTCTTGAGCTCGGCCGTCTGCGGCTTCATGTCGATGCCGCCGAACACCACGGCGCTGCGCAGCTGCGTGTACTTGGCGTACAGCTTGATCTGCTGCGCGACCTGGTCGGCCAGCTCGCGCGTGGGCAGCAGCACGAGGGCGCGCACGGGGTGGCGGGCCGGCGAGGTGGAGGCGTTCTCGTGGCGCAGCATGCGCTGCAGCAGTGGCAGCGAGAAGGCGGCGGTCTTGCCGGTACCGGTCTGGGCGGCGCCCATCACGTCGCGGCCCGTCAACACCACCGGAATGGCCTGCGCCTGGATCGGCGTCATGCTGCTGTAGCCCATCTCGGCCACGGCGCGCGACAGCGGCTCGGCGAGGTTCAGCTGCGAGAAGGAAGCGGTCGGCGGTGCGGATGCGACGGGGGTGGAACCCGCCTCGGCAG
>DATKFT010000466.1:0-9636 GCA_035544335.1 Pseudorhodoferax sp. | reverse complement strand
GCCGACAGCGTGGCGATGCCCTGGCGCTGTGTGACGGCCGTCAGCGAGGCGCGCGCACGCGCCGCGTCGTAGCCTGCACCCAGCACCAGGCCGCCGCTCTTTTCCAGGTGCGCGCCGCCCGTGGCGATGTAGACCTGGGGGTCGCGCGACATCACGTACTCGATGTTGAGCTTGCCCGTGGGGGCCTTGAGCACGTCGGCGCCGATGTTGTGGCCGCCCACGAAGTCGATGTACTCGCCCATGTTGCCCTTGCCGGGCGAGTTGCAGCAGTCGCCCGTCATGCCGGCATGGGCTTCCAGGAACACGGTGGGCCGCGCGTTCGGCGCGAGCTTGGCCACGCGCTGGGCGATCTTGTCCAGATGCGCGCGGCGCAGCGCGATGAAGGCCTCGGCCTTGGCCTGCCCGCCCGTGAGCTGGCCCAGGATGCGCAGGCTGGGCTCCTGGTTCTTGAACGGGTTGTCGAAGAAATCGATGAAGACCACGGGGATGCCCGCGGCCCGGAGCTGGGCGATCTGCGCATCCGTGGGGCCCGAGCCCAGCGAGACCACGGCCACGTCGGGCGCGGCGGACAGCACGGCCTCCAGGTTGAAGCTGCCGGCCGAGGACGCGACCTGCGGCACGCTGCGCAGCGCCGGGAACTTGGCGAGGAACTGCGCATAGGTCGCATCGCCGATGCGGTGCACGTCGCGCGGCCAGGCCGCCAGCAGCTTCACGGGGTCGCTCTGGATCAGCGACAACGCGACCAGGAAGCGGCCGTCGTCGATGGAGATCTTGCGCACCTGGTCCGGCACGGCCACCGTGCGACCACGCAGATCCACGACCTGCGCGGCCATGGCCGGCCGCGGCAGCACGCTCGCGCACAGCAGCAACAGCAGGGCGCCGGCGGCAAAGAGGCGGTGCAGGCTTCTATTCACGAACGATTCCTAATTCCGGGCCAAACCATGGATGTTGCCACAGGCCGCAGGCCCACCCGGCGTGCCGGGGCGCGCACCAGGGGCTTTGCGGCATGCGCGGCGCCTGCACCGCGGCCCTCGGCCACGCAAAGTTTTGCGAAGTACCCCCAAGGCGCATGGGGCAGGCGGCGGCGGTTCTAGAATCGCTGCCGGCAACACAAATCATTCTCATCTGCTTGCACCCACGGCCGTGGGGCGGCGCAGACGGCAAGTGCTGTGTCGCCCTGGACCGCCGTCCCGGACCGCAGCCGCCCCGCCAGCCGATCCGGCGCCGCTGCCCCTGACGCCCCGACCCGTGCCGATCCCTGGAGCTCCATGCACCCATCCCTGCCTTTGCTGCGTCGCAGCCTGCTGCTGGCTTTGGCCGGCGCGGGCCTGCAGGCCTGTGGCACCGCCGCACCGGCCGGGGATGGCGCGCGCAGCGCATCCAGCCCTCCCGCGCCGGCGCGGCCGGCCCCCGGCCCCACCGTGGCCGACACGGGGTCGGCGCACTACGGGTTCTCGCGCATCGACCTGGACTCGGCCGACGGCCAGCGCCACTACCGCGTGCAGCTCGCCATTCCGCAGTCCGCGCCGCCCGCGCAAGGCCACCCCTTGCTGGTGCTGCTGGACGGCAACGCCGCCTTCGCGCTGCTGACCGAGCAGATGCTCGCGCAGCAGGCCGCCAGCGGCCGGCCGCTGGCCATCGTCGCGCTGGGCTACGACACCGAGCGCAGCCCGGACACGACGGCACGCGCCTTCGACTACACGCCGCCGGTGCCTGGCGAGCAGCCCACCTGGGACGACGCGGCGCGCCAGCGCCCGGGCGGCGGCGCCGACCTGTTCCTGGACCTGCTCGAACAGCAGCTGCTGCCCGCCATCGGCCAGCGCGGGCCGACCGATGCGGCCCACCGCACGCTGTGGGGCCATTCCTATGGCGGCCTGCTCGCGCTGTACACGCTGTTCACGCGGCCGCAGCTGTTCTCGCGCTACGCCGCGGCCGATCCCTCGCTGTGGTGGCACGACGGCTTTCTGCTGTCGGTGGAGGCGCGCGCGCAGCCGCTGCCCGCCGGCCGCCGCACGCAGCTGCTGCTGATGGCCGGCGGCGCCGGCACCGCCACGCGCTCGGAGCGGCCTGGCATGGGACCCGGCATGCAAGAGCAGGCACGCAACCGCCGCGCCATGCTCAGCGACGCCACGCCCAGGATGGCCGAGCGCCTGGCGCAGCGCGCCGGGCTGGACCTGAGCTGGCGGACCTTCCCGGGCGTGGGCCACGGCCCCATGCGGCCGGCCTCGATCCCTCCCACGCTGGCCTTCGCGTCGGCCGCATAACCATGGAAGCCACCTCCACCCCTGCCGCCGTCCCGGCCCCACCGCCGCCCATGGGCACGCTGGTCTTCGCCGCACTCACGGGCACCATGGCCATGATGGCCTTCGTCGCCGTGGTCGGCCCCATCGTGCGCCGGCTCGCACTGCCCGAATGGGTGGCCGGCCTGTCGGTCACGGCCGGTGGCCTGCTCTGGATGCTGCTGGCCCGCTGGTGGGGCGGCGTGGGCGACCGGCGTGGCCGCAAACCCGTGCTGCTGGTCGGCTTCGCGGCCTTCGCGCTGGCCTACTGGGTGCTCGCGCTGGGCATCGACCTCGCGCTGCACCAGAAGATCGGCGCCATGGCCGCGCTGGCCCTGCTGGTCGGCGCGCGCGCCATGATCGGCGCCTTCTACGCGGCCGTGCCGCCCACGGCAGCCGCCGTGGTGGCCGACCACACGCAGCCGCGCGAGCGCCCCGTCGCCATGGCCAAGCTGGGCTCGGCCAACGCCATGGGCCTGGTGCTGGGCCCGGCCGCGGCCGGCTGGCTGGCCGGGCACGACCTGGCACTGGCGCTGTACGCCGCGGCCGCGCTGCCCCTCATCGCGCTGGCCGTGGTCTGGTTCGGGCTGCCGGGCGGCAAGCCCGCCGCCGCCCAGCGCCCGGCGGGCGCCAAGCCCATGGGCCTGTTCGACAAGCGGCTGCGCGTGGCCGCGCTGACCGGCTTCGCCGCGATGGGCTCGGTTGCGATCGCACAGGTGCTGGTGGGCTTCTTCGCGATCGACCGGCTTGGCCTGCCCGTGGACCAGGGCGCGCGCGTGGCCGGCCTCGCGCTGACCAGCGTGGGCTGCGCGCTGATCGTCTCGCAGCAATGCGTGATGCGCTTGCCGACCGTGCCGCTCGCGCGCTGGATCGTGCTCGGGGCCCTGATCGCGGGCTGCGGCTTCGCCAGCGTGGCAGCCGTGCAATCGCAGGGCATGCTGCTGGCCAGCTACGGCACGGCGGCCTTCGGCATGGGCCTGATCTTCCCGAACTTCCAGGCCATGGCCGCCAACGCCGTGCAGCCGCACGAACAGGGCGCCGCGGCCGGCACGCTGTCGGCCGCGCAAGGCCTGGGCATGGTGCTGGGCCCGCTGGTCGGCACGCTGCTGTACCGCGTCTCGCCCGCCCTGCCCTACCTGCTGGTGGGCGCGGGCCTGTGGGCGCTGGCCCTCTTTTCCTTCGTGCGCCTGCGGCGCGCGACCAACGCATGAGCGCCGCGCCGGGCCGCCCCAAGCAAGCGCGCACCGCAGGCGAAGCCGAAGGTACTCCAGTGAGCACCGCCCGGCCGCCAGCAGGCGCTCGCACCGAAGGCGAAGCCGAAGGTATCTCTATGACACAAGCCCTGATCCCCCTGCGCCAGACCTGGCCCGCCGACCTGGTCGCGCGCTACCGCGCGGCCGGCCACTGGCGCGGCGAAACCTTCCCCGCCATGCTGCGCGAGCGTGCCGCGCGCTTCGCCTCCCGAACCGCCATCGTCGGCGGTGACGAGCGCTGGACCTATGCCGAGCTGGCGCGCCGCGCCGAGACGATCGCCGCCGGGCTGCTGGCGCGCGGCCTGCAGCGCGGCGAGCGCGTGGTCGTGCAGCTGGGCAACATCCCGGCCTTCTACGCCGTGGTGTTCGGCCTGTTCCGCGCGGGCCTGGTGCCGGTCTATGCGCTGCCGGCGCACCGCAGCACCGAGATCGCCCACTTCGTCAGGAAGGCCCAGGCCAGCGCCTATGTGGTGGCCGACAGGTACGACGGCTTCGACTACCGGCCGCTGGCCCGCGAGATCCTCGCCATGGACATCGGCCTGCGCGAGGTCGTCGTGGTCGGCGAAGCGCAGGAGTTCACGGCGCTGGACAGCCTGCAGGGCGACCCCGCCCTGCTGCCCCGGCAAGACCCGGACCCGCAATCGGTCGCGTTCCTGCAGATCTCGGGCGGCTCCACGGGCCTGTCCAAGCTGATCCCGCGCACGCACGACGACTACATCTACAGCTTTCGCGCGAGCAACGCCATCTGCGGCATCCGCGAGGACACGGTCTACCTCGTCGCGCTGCCGGCCGCGCACAACTTCCCGATGAGCTCGCCGGGCGCCTTCGGCGTGTTCCACGCCGGCGGCACCGTGGTGCTGTCGCCCTCGCCCGCACCCGAGCTGGCCTTCGCGCTGATCGCGCGCGAGCGCGTGACCGACACCGGCCTGGTGCCGCCGCTGGCGCTGCTGTGGGCCCAGGCCGCCGCGACCACGCCGCACGACCTGTCCAGCCTGCGCGTGCTGCAGGTGGGCGGCGCCAAGCTCACGCCCGAGGCCGCACGCCGCGTGGTGAGCGGCCTGCCCGTCACGCTGCAGCAGGTCTTCGGCATGGCCGAGGGCCTGGTCAACTACACGCGGCTGGACGACGACGAAGAGACCATTCTCACGACGCAGGGCCGCCCGATCAGCCCCGACGACGAGGTGCTCGTCGTGGACGATGCCGGCCAACCCGTGCCCGACGGCGAGGTCGGCTATCTGCTCACGCGCGGCCCCTACACCATCCGCGGCTACCACAACGACGCGGCCGCCAACGCGCGCAGCTTCACCGAAGACGGCTTCTACCGCACGGGCGACATGGTGCTGCGCCAGCCGGGCGGCTACCTCGTCGTGCAGGGCCGCGCGCACGACCACATCAACCGCGCGGGCGAGAAGATCTCGGCCGAGGAGGTGGAGGACCACCTGCTCGCGCACCCGCAGGTGTTCGACGTGGCCGTGGTCTCCATCCCCGACGAGTACCTGGGCGAGCGCATCTGCGCGTTCGTGATCCCGCACGGTGAGAAACCTCGTCCGCCCGAGATCAAGGCCTGGATGCGTGGCCGCGGTGTCGCGGCCTTCAAGATCCCGGACCAGATCGTGTTCGTCGCCGCCTTCGACCAGACGGCGGTCGGCAAGACCAGCCGCAAGGAACTGCGCGCGCGGCTGCGCGCCGAGTTCCTGGCCCAGCCATGAACGCCGCGCCGGGCCGTCCCCAGGTGCCCAGCACCGCAGCGCGCAGCGCGCAGGCATGCCGATGACCGCAGCCGACCTCGCGCTGCGGCACGCGATCGCGGCCGCGCTCGATGTGCTGCCCGCAGGCTGCAGCTGGGCGGCCGTGCGGCATGTGCACGAACAGAGCGCCGACTTCGGCGTGCGCAACGAACTGCCGCAGCACAGCGGCGGCGCGCTGGACGAGGGCGCGATGTGCGAGGTGCTCGTCGATGGCCAGATCGGCTACGCGGCCACGGCCGATACCAGCGCACCAGGCCTGCGGGCCGCGCTGGCGCGCGCCGCCGCCACGACGCAGGCCGCCGCCGCGCACCGGCTGCACGCGTTCGGCCCGGCCCAGCGCCCGGCCGCGCACGGCAGCTACCAGAGCCCCCATGCCGAGCCGCTGTCGGCGGCCGACGCCGCGCGCGTGCTGCAGCTGCTGCTGGCCGCCAGCGCGGCCATGCGCGGTGCAGATCCCGGCGCAGACGCCCGGCTCGTGACGCGCAGCGCGCAGGCCTCGCTGGTGCAGACGCGCCAGCGCTATGTCTCCACGAACGGTGCCGACCTGGACCAGCACTGGCAGTTCGTCGACATCGGCCTGCAGGCCACGGCGGCCGAGGGCATGCAGTCGCAGACCCGCAGCTGGTCGCGCACGGGCCAATGGGGCGCCGAAGCGCTGGACAGCGCACAGGCCGAGCACGAAGCGCGCCGCATCGCGCGCGAGGCCCTGGCCCTGCTGCAGGCGCCCGAGTGCCCGACCGGCCGCATGGACCTGCTGCTGATGCCCGACCAGATGATGCTGCAGATCCACGAGTCCATCGGCCACCCGCTGGAGCTCGACCGCATCCTGGGCGACGAGCGCAACTACGCGGGCTGGAGCTTCGTGCAGCCCGAAGACTTCGGCAGCCTGCGCTACGGTTCTCCGCTCATGAACGTCAGCTTCGACCCGGGCCGCGTGCACGGCTTCGCGAGCTACGCCTTCGACGATGCCGGCAACCCGGCGCGGCGCGAGCGGCTGATCGAGCACGGCATCCTGCGCCGCGGCCTGGGTTCGCTGGAATCGCAGGCCCGCTCCGGCCTGCCCGGGGTGGCGAACTTCCGCGCCACGTCCTGGAACCGCGCGCCGATCGACCGCATGGCCAACATCGACCTGGAGCCCGGCGAGGCCAGCCTGGAAGAACTCATCGCGCAGGTCGACGACGGCATCCTGATGGCGACCAACCGCTCCTGGTCCATCGACGACTACCGCAACAAGTTCCAGTTCGGCTGCGAATGGGGCCGGCGCATCGTGCGCGGCCAGCTGGCCGAGGTCGTGCGCAACCCCAACTACCGCGGCGTCACGGTCGATTTCTGGAACCGCCTGGCCGGCGTGGGCCAGCGCAGCGCGGCCTACGGCACGCCCTACTGCGGCAAAGGCGAACCCAACCAGATCATCCGCGTCGGCCACGCCGCACCGCCGTGCCTGTTCCGGGGTGTCGAGGTGTTCGGGGGGGCGGTATGAGTGCCGCTTTCGCGGACTTCGCTGGCCTGCACGAAGCCCACTTCGCACAGCTCTGCGACGCGCTGTTCAACGCGCTCGCACCGCGCGAGGCGCTGGCCGCCAACCTGGCCGCCGAGGACAGCCTGTTCCTGCGCTTCAACGCCGGGCGGCTGCGCCAGAACACCGAGGTGCAGCAGGCCACGCTGGCCTTCGAACTGCAGGTGGACGGCCGCAGCATCTCCCGCCAGTGCAGCCTGTCCGGCCGGCCCGAACGCGACCTGCCGGCCGTGCTCGCGCTGCTGCGCGCGGCCCGCGCCGACGCCGCGCTGCTGCCGCCCGATCCCTACCAGGTCGCGCTGCGCGACGAGGGGCGCAGCCACGCGCTGTTCGATGGCCAGCTGCCCGGCCCCGCGCAGGCCATGCAGGCCGTCGCGCAACAGGCCGCGGCGCTGGACCTGGCCGGCCTGTACGCGGGCGGCAGCGTGCTGCGCGGGCACCGCAGTTCCTGCGGCAGCGCGCACTGGTTCGGCACGCGCAGCTTCTTCCTGGACTATTCGCTCTACGAGGGCAGCCGCGCGGCCAAGGGCGTCTACGCCGGCACGGCCTGGGACCCGGCCGCCTGGTCCACCCACCTCGCGCACACGGCCGCGCAACTGGCGCTGCTGCGCCGGCCCGCGCGGCGCGTCGCGCCGGGCGCCTGGCGCACCTGGCTCGCGCCGCAGGCTTTCGCCGAATTCGTCGCCATGCTGGGCTGGCAGGGCCTGTCGGCCGATGCCTGGAAGCAGGGCCGCAGCCCCTTGAAGCGCCTGATCGAAGGCGAACGCCAGCTCTCGCCACTGCTGCGCGTGGACGAGAACTTCGGCCTGGGCCTGGCACCGCGCTTCAACAGCCGCGGCGAGACCAGCGGCGAGCGCCTGGCGCTGCTGGCCGAGGGCCGGCTGCAGAACCTGCTGGTCAGCGCCCGCACGGCACGCGAGCACGGCCTGGTCTCCAACGGTGCGGACGCCGGCGAATCGCCGCGCGCGCTGGACATCGCGCCGGGCGCCCTGGCGCCCGACCAGGTGCTGCAGGCGCTGGGCACCGGCCTGTACGTGGCCAACCTGCACTACCTGAACTGGAGCGACCCGAACGCGGCGCGCGTGACCGGCATGACGCGCTACGCCTGCTTCTGGGTGCAGGACGGCGAGATCGCAGGTCCGCTGGCGGCCGACCTGCGCTGGGACCAGAGCCTGTACGACGCGCTGGGACCAGAGCAGCTGCTGGCGCTGTCGCGCGAGACCGAGATCGCGCCGGCCACCTCCACCTATTCACAGCGGGCCCTGGGCGGCATGCGCGCCCCCGGCGCGCTGGTCGAGGGCTTTTGCTACACGCTTTGAAATGACACGGACATGAGCACCTTGACCCTGGAACGCATGCGCGCCGACGTGGCCCGCATGCTGCGCGAAGACCCCGCCGACATCGGCCTGGACGACAACCTCATGGACTGGGGCCTGGACTCCATGCGGCTGCTGAACCTCGTGCTGGCCTGGAACGAGGCCGGCCTGCAGCTGGACCTGTCGGAGATCGGGGCCGAGACCTCCTTGAACGGCTGGTGGAAGCTCGTGCAGCAGCGCCAGGCCGGCTGAGCCTCCATGCAGACGCGGCCTCACCTCCTTCTGGTGGACGACCACCAGAACATCCGTGAGCCGCTGGCCAAGTACTTGAGGCGCTACGAGTTCGACGTCACGACCGCCGAGGACGGCGTCGCCATGCGCCTGCTGCTGCAGCAGCGCGCGTTCGACCTGATCGTGCTGGACGTGATGCTGCCCGGCGAGGACGGCTGGTCGCTGTGCCGCTTCGTGCACGAGCACCTGCAGATCCCCGTGGTCCTGCTGACGGCGATGAACGAGCCGGCCGACCGCATCGTCGGCCTGGAGCTGGGCGCCGACGACTTCGTCGCCAAGCCCTTCGATCCGCGCGAACTGGTGGCACGCGTGCGCAGCGTGCTGCGCCGCTCGGCCATCACGCAGGGCCTGGCGCGCAGCCAGGGCAAGGCCCCGCAGGCCGCGCCGGCGCGCAACGCGATGGGCTATGCCTTCGAGGGCTGGGTCTTCGATGCACGCGGACGCCGGCTGCACAATCCCGACGGCGAGGAAGTCGCGCTGAGCGCCGTCGAGTTCCAGCTGCTGCACGTGCTGCTGCAGAACCCGAACGAGGTGCTGAGCCGCAACCGCCTGCTGGACCTCACGCGGCGCGACGGCGCCGAGCAGGTGTTCGACCGCAGCATCGACAGCCAGATCAGCCGCCTGCGCAAGAAGCTGCAGCGCGATGCGGGCGGTGCCGGCTTCATCCGGACCGCGCGTGGCGACGGCTACCTGTTCAGCGCCGAGGTCCAGGCCCGCCCATGAACGCGCGGCCCGCCCTCCCGCGCCCGCCCTGGTGGCCCGACAGCCTGGCGACGCGGCTGGCCGTGCTGCTGGTCTCCGCGCTGGCGGCGACGCACCTGATCGCGATGCTGATCCACTCGCTGTCGGACATGAGCATCCACCCCCTGTCCCTGGTCAAGACCGAGACGCGCATGCTCTCGGCCTACCGGCTGGTGGTTGAACACCCTGGCGCGGCCGCCGGGGCGCTGGACGCGATGCGCCTGCCAGGCTCCTACTTCGCGCTGGGCCCGGCGCCGCGCATCGACCCGCGTTCGATGACAGAGCGCGATGCCGCGCTGGCGCGCGGCGTGCGCCAGCAGCTGGACCTACCCGAGGGCACGCCGGTCCATGCGCTGCTCAGCGAGGTCGCCAACGTCGCCGACCAGGAGGGCTGGCGGCTCGACATCGCGCTGGCCCTGCCGGACGGGCAGTGGCTCAACAGCCGGCACCAGCCGCTGATGGTGCGCCGCTCCTGGGCGCGCGACTGGAACT
>DATKFT010000465.1:0-4989 GCA_035544335.1 Pseudorhodoferax sp. | reverse complement strand
ACGCCAATCCGCTGTCCGACACCTTCGCCGTGGCCGCCGTGCACGACATCCTGGAGGCGCTGCCGCCGCTGATGGCACGGCTGGACGACCAGGCCCTGCGCGCGCGCATGGCGCTGGCGGCGCTGAAGGCCGGCATGGCGTTTTCCAACACGCGCACGGCGCTGGCGCATTCGATCTCCTACGAGATGACGCTGCGCTACGGCCTGCCGCATGGCATCGCCTGTTCGTTCCCGCTGCCCATGGTGCTCGCGCGTGCGATCGGCTCGGACGCGGGCCGCGACGCGGTGCTCGAGCGTGCGCTCGGCCCGCTGGCCGACGCCCCGCAACGCCTGGCCGACTTCATCGAGAACCTGGGCGTGAAGACGCGTTTCTCGGAGTATGGCGTGGACGATGCGCAGGCCCAGCAGATGGTCGCCCACGCGCTGACCGGCGCCCGCGGCAAGAACTTCATCGGAACAGCACTGGAGGAGGCGACATGAGCGCGAAGACGAGGGGCCCCGCCTGCGGGGATCGGCCCAGCGAATGCCGCAGAGGCGCCGACGGCGCTGCGGTCGTATGGACGCCACTGTACGGAGGCGCCACATGAGCGCGAAGACGAGGGGCCCCGCTTGCGGGGATCGGCCCAGCGAATGCCGCAGGGGCGCCGACGGCGCTGCGGTCGTATTGACACCACTGTACGGAGGCGCCATATGAGCACCGTTCTGGAGAGCGTGGACTTTCGGGCCGAAGCCCTGCGCATCGGCGGCGAGCGCGTGCGCACCGGCCGCACGCTGGACGTGCACAACCCCTACACCGGCGAGCGCGTCGGCAGCGTGGCCATGGCGGGCCTGGACGAGGTGCGGCGCGCCATGGACATCGCGCATGCCTACCAGTCCACGCTCTCGCGCTACGAGCGCTCGGCCATCCTGAACCGCGCCGCGGCGCTGCTGCGCGAACGCACCGAAGAAGCGTCCGACCTGATCACGGCCGAGTCCGGCCTGTGCAAGAAGGACAGCCTCTACGAGATCGGCCGTGTCGCCGACGTGCTGAACTTCGGCGCCAACGAGGCGCTGCGCGACGACGGCCAGGTGTTCTCGTGCGACCTCACGCCGCACGGCAAGAAGCGCAAGGTGATCACCACGCGCGAACCGCTGCTGGGCGTGATCACGGCCATCACGCCGTTCAACCACCCCATGAACCAGGTGGCGCACAAGGTGGTGCCGGCCGTGGCCACCAACAACCGCATGGTGCTCAAGCCCTCGGAGAAGGTGCCGCTGTCGGCCTACTACTTCGCCGACCTGCTGTACGAGGCCGGCCTGCCGCCCGAGATGCTGCAGGTGGTCTCGGGCGATCCGCGCGAGATCGCCGACGAGCTGCTCACGCACCGGCATGTGGACCTGATCACCTTCACCGGCGGCGTGCCGATCGGCAAGTACATCGCGGCCAAGGCCGGCTACCGGCGCATGGTGCTCGAGCTGGGCGGCAACGACCCCCTGATCGTGATGGACGACGCCGACCTGGACAAGGCGAGCGACCTGGCGGTGGCGGGCTCGTACAAGAACTCGGGCCAGCGTTGCACGGCCGTCAAGCGCATGCTGGTGCACCACAAGGTGCTGGACGCGTTCACCGAGCGGGTGGTGGCCAAGACCCGGGCCTGGCGCCATGGCGACCCGATGGACCGCGGCAACGACATGGGCACGGTCATCGACGCGGCGGCGGCGCGCCATTTCGAGCAGCTGGTGAACGAGGCCGTGGCGCAGGGCGCGCGGCTGTTGACCGGCAACGTGCGACAAGGCGCGCTGTACGCGCCCACCGTGCTGGACCGCGTGCGCCCGGAGATGACCGTGGCGCGCGAAGAGACCTTCGGCCCGGTCTCGCCCATCATCGGCTTTGCCGACATCGATGAGGCCATCCGCATCAGCAACGGCACGGCCTACGGCCTGTCCTCGGGCATCTGCACGAACCGGCTGGACGACGCGACGCGCTTCGCGCGCGAACTGCAGGTGGGCACCGTGAACCTGTGGGAGGTGCCAGGCTACCGCATCGAGCTGACGCCCTTCGGCGGCATCAAGGACTCGGGGCTGGGCTACAAGGAGGGCGTGCAGGAGGCGATCAAGTCGTTCACCAACTGCAAGACCTTCACGCTGCCTTGGTGAGGCCGGTGCGCTTCGCTTGTCGGAGCTCCCCCCGCTGATGCTCCGGCGCGGCGATCGTCCGCATCCATGGGAGGGTCTGGGCCTGCCAGCCTGGCACCCGGCGCCTGCGGTCGGTCACGCCCGCCAGGTGGGCTGCGCCAGCCATGCGGCGCGCCGGAGCAGGGGCCGGCCGGGGCCGGGCGAGGGCGCCGGCACCAGCGCGGCCCATCGCCGCGTGGAGAGCCGGACGGCCAAGCGTGCGCCGCGGCGCAGCCGCTGGCCTGGGACCGGCGCGAGCCGCCCGAACATCCGGCAATGCCGGCCCGGCGGTGTCCATCCCGGCCCCGCCTGCGTTGGATTGGACCCCGCCGGGTGGCCTGCATGAGCCGCCCGGCGCCACCTCAATGGAAGCGGTCCAGCTCCTGCGCAATCCACGGGTACACCTCCTTCGCCGCGCCGCGCCCCACGAACAGGTCCATGTGCGCATAGCCCTCGAACACCTGGCGCCGGTACAGCGCGGGGTCGTTGTAGCGCTGCAGCCAGGCCTGCGTGCGCAGCGAGGTCTCGGGGAAGAACAGCTGGTTGTTCGCGCCGGCCATGAAGCTGATCGGCAGCGCGAGCCGCGCCACGTTGGCCGGCGTGGCATAGCAGTCGTTGCCGTCCGCGTCCACGGCCTTGCCGCGCTGCATGATCAGGCTCAGCTGCTCGAAGGGGTGCAGCGAGACCGTGCCGAACATGCTGGCCAGCGCGGTGTGCGTGGCGTGGTTGAGCTGGCTGTGGGTCCAGGAGGGGCCGAACACCGCGAACACGCGCCGGCACAGCGGGTTCGTGCAGGCCTCGCCTTCGGGCACTGGCAGCTTGTAGGCCAGCGTGTCGATCGTGCGGTCCAGGTCGGTCGTGCCGGGCACGCTGTCGAAGCGGCCCTGCAGCGGCGCATAGCCCTCCAGCAGCCGGGCCAGGCCGATGTCGGCCTTGGCCGCGTTGAGCCAGTTGGTCACGGGGTGCAGGGTGAGCTGCGAGGCGATCAGCGAGCGCACGCCGTCCATGCCGTCCAGCAGCGCCATGAGCAGGCTCATCGCGCCCACGCAATGCGCCATGGCCTGCACGCTGGCCGCGCCCGTGGCCGCGCGGATGGTGCGGATGGCGGCCGGCCAGTCCTCGCGCACGATGTCGTCGATCGTGAATGGCGCCACGGGGCTGCCCGAGTCGCTGCTGGCGCGGTAGTCGAACAGCCAGCAGTCGTAGTCGCGCGCGCACAGCGCCTCCACGAGGTTCTGGTCCACGGTGTCGGTGGCGAACGAGTTCGCGCGCACCGAGAAGCCCGGCGCCAGCACGACCGGGCCGCGCGTGCCGCCACGGTAGCGCGTGAGCCGGATCTGGAAACCCCGCGCCGGATCGCCCACGGGCACGTGCACCACCTCGGGCTGCGGCGCACGCAGCATGCGCCGCGGCAGCAGCGGCGCGTCCTGCGCGGGGAAGTTGTTGAGGTCGGCCAGCAGGCCGCCGTAGGCGCGCATCAGCGTGGTGCCGAAGAAGCCCGCGAATTGGCCCAGGTAGGCCTGCGAGATCGCATCGCGCGCGCGCGGCACGGCGTTCTCGAGCTGGCCGATCCAGCCTGCGGGCGGCTCCAGCCGGATGGTCGAAGCCTGCCAGGCCAGGTCTTCCAGGCCCAGCGTCAGCAGGCCCTGGGCCACGAGCGGCATGGTGGGCGCGTCGAGGTCGTAGACCTTGACCATCAGCGTGGTGGTGTCGGTCCAGGGCGAGGAGCCGGGCCGCTGGCGCAGCACCTTGTGGCCCTTGAAGCGCAGGCGTGAGCCGTCCGCGCGCAGCAGCACCATCTCGTAGCCCATGGTCCAGGTCTCCACCTGCTGCGGATCGATGGGGAACAGGTGGAACACGCCGCTTTGCACCTGCATGGGTTCCGGGCTCAGCGCCGGGCAGTTCACGCTGCCGCGGATGTGGGCGGGGTGCGTGGGGTCGTCGAGCAGGCGCGACAGGTCGTCGGTGTGGATGGTCAGCGTGAAGTCCATGGACTGGCCGGCCGCGCGGCCCCAGCTTGCGGCGACCGCGTAGTCGCTGGCCATGCGCTGGTCGGAGGGGCTGCGCGGTTGATCACGGGGAGTAATCGCCTGCGTGCTGATCCAGCCCGACATGGTCTCGGTGAACTCGAAGCTCGGCGACAGCCGCGCGGGATCGTGCGCGATGAGCTCGGCGATGGCCTTCTTGGCGGCCTCCAGCACGCCGTCCTCGACCGCCTCGATGGCGCGCTGCCACCAGTGGCGGTGCGGGCCCGGCGCCGGGGCCGGTGCGGGCAGCGGGCGGCGCGGCGCCAGCGTCGTCTCCAAGGTCCAGCCGCGCGCCTCGCACAGGTGCTGCAATGCGCGCTCGGCCAGCGCGGAGATGGTCAACAGCGGGTTCACGCCCACGGCGCCGGGCACGATGGCGCCGTCGCAGACGAAGAGGCCCTCGTGCACGGCGGTGCCGGTGGTTCCGGCGAACACGCGGCCCAGGTGGTCGACCACGCCGCGCGTGGCGTCGTCGCCCATGCCGCAGCCGCCCAGCGGGTGCACCGTGATGAGCTTCTTGCCCAGCGGCTGGCTCCACAGCGGGTTGGCCACGAACTGGCCCGCCATCGCCTGGCTGGCCAGGTTGAGCCAGTCGTTGTCGCGCGCGATCACGGGGCTGCTGCCCGCGCCGGGCCAGTGGATGCGCAGGCGGTCGTTCTGCAGCCGCAGCACGCCGGCCGACTCGTCCACGCTCATGACCAGGTAGGTCTGCGTGCGCGCCACGGCGCCGGCATAGGCCGCGGCCGCGAGCTGGCTGGGGTGCTGCACGGCATCGGCCATGGCCTGGGCGTCGAGCAGGCGTACCTTGG
>DATKFT010000464.1:0-2352 GCA_035544335.1 Pseudorhodoferax sp. | reverse complement strand
GTCGTTGGCCGTGGTGATCCAGATCACCTGGCTCGCGTCGATGGCCACCTCGGCAAACTCGTCGGTGAAGCTCTGCGCCGTGTCGTATTCGAGCAGGCTGTACAGCGCGCCCAGCGGGTCGTATTGCGCATCGCTGCTGGCTTTGTCGATCTCGTCCACCACGATGACCGGGTTGGCGTATTCGCCCTCCACCAGCGCCTCAAACACCTTGCCGGGGCGGGCGCCCTTCCATTGTGCGGACGAGCCCGACAGCAGCCAGCCAGCGGTCATGGAGCTCATGGGCAGCAGATTCATGCCCGTGCCCAGCAGCTCGGCCAGCTTGCGTGCGAAGTGCGTCTTGCCGATGCCCGGCGACCCCAGCAGCAGCATGGGCGTCACTTCCAGCCCGTCCGGGCTGTTGTGGCTCAGCGCCACGTGGCGGCGCACATCGTCCAGCGCCTCGGTGAAGTTGGGCAGGCTCTGGTAGAGCGCCGCCATCTCGGGGATGCCCGAGGGTTTGACCTGGAAGCGGTCGGGGCCGCGCTCGAGCATGCGCTCGTAGGTGCTGCGCAGATGCTCCTGGTCCTTGGACTGCAGCTTGGCCAGCCTGCGCTCCACCTCCTGGGTCTGGTAGACGCTGCGCATGCTGGCGACCGGCAGGTGGAGCGGGGTGGCCGTCAGGGCGGTGCTGCGCGATTCCATCAAGACTCCTTGCCCCAAGGGCACAAGACAGGATGAAACCATTTCAGCATAAGCCGTGCCAGCCGACAACGCGGCTTGCCACCCCGTTGTCGGCCCGCTGCAACCGTCAGGCGGGCGTGGAGCCCAGCAGCTGGCGCAGCTCGCCCGACTCGTACATCTCCATCATGATGTCCGAGCCGCCCACAAACTCGCCCTTGACGTAGAGCTGCGGAATGGTGGGCCAGTTGCTGTATTCCTTGATGCCCTGGCGGATCTCGGCGTCGTCCAGCACGTTGACGGTCTTGACGTTCTTGGGGTCGACGCCGCAGGCCTTGAGCACCTGGATCGCGCGGCCAGAGAAGCCGCACATGGGGAAGCTCGCGCTGCCCTTCATGAACAGCAGGATGTCGGAGGACTTGACCAGGTCGTCGATGCGTTGTTGGGTGTCGTTCATGGGGAACCTCTGGACGGAAATGCGCGCAATTATCCCGTGATCGGCCATTGCCCGCCGGAGCAGCGTGCGATACCCGCCAGGTCGCTGCGGCTGTGCACCTCGCCGAAGCCCTGGGCCCGCAGCAGCGCGCACACGGTCTCGGCCTGGTCGTGGCCGTGCTCCAGCAGCAGCCAGCCGCCGGGGCGAAGGTGCGCGCCGGCACTGCCCACAATGGTGCGCAGGTCGTCCAGTCCGTCCGCGCCGGCCACCAGGGCGCCGCGCGGCTCGTGGCCCAGCGCATCCATGTGCGGGTCGGCCTCGGCGATGTAGGGCGGGTTGGAGACGATCAGGTCGTAACGGCCGGCCAGGCCTTGCAGCCAGTCGCCCTGCACGAATTGCACGGCCAGCCCCAGCCGCTCGGCGTTGGCGCGGGCCACGGCCAGCGCGTCGGCGCTGCGGTCCACGGCTGTCACCGCGGCGTCGGGGCGCGCATGGGCCAGCGCCAGCGCGATCGCGCCGCTGCCCGTGCCCAGGTCGATCACATGGCCTGCGGGCGGCAGCTGCGCGAGTGCCCATTCCACGAGCGTCTCGGTGTCGGGCCGCGGCACCAGCACGCGTGCGTCCACCTGCAGCGCCAGGCCGAAGAATTCCTTGTGGCCCAGCAGGTAGGCCACGGGCTCGCCGGCCAGGCGGCGCGTGCCATCGGCCTCGAAGCGCTGGCGCTGTTCGGGCGCGGGCACATCCTGGTCGTGGGCCAGCAGCCAGGCGCGGTCGTGCACGTCGCGGCCCAGCGCGTGCAGCAGCAGCAGCTGGGCGTCCAGCCGGTCCAGACCGCGTGCGGCCGCGGCGGCGAGCAGCTGGCTGACGGTGCTCACACCAGGCCCACTTCCAGCTCGGCCAGCTGCTCGGCCTCGCGCGCCGCGCGCAGCGCCTGCACGACCTCCTCGAGGTCGCCCTCCATGATGAAGGACAGCTTGTACAGCGTGAGGTTGATGCGGTGGTCGGTCAGCCGCCCCTGCGGGAAGTTGTAGGTGCGGATGCGGTCGCTGCGGTCGCCGCTGCCGATCAGGCCCTTGCGCTCGGCCGCATCCTTGGCGGCGCGCTCGCTGCGCTCCTTTTCCTGGATGCGCGCGAGCAACACCTGCAAGGCCTTGGCCTTGTTGCGGTGCTGTGAGCGGTCGTCCTGGCATTCGGCCACGATGCCGGTGGGCACATGGGTGATGCGCACGGCCGAGTCGGTCTTGTTGATGTGCTGGCCG
>DATKFT010000463.1:0-3460 GCA_035544335.1 Pseudorhodoferax sp. | reverse complement strand
GCGCACCTGGCTGCCGCACTGCTCGCCGGCCGTGCAGCAGGCGTGGTTCCTGAACTTCGAGCAGGCGCTGGCGCGCGTGGCCGAGGCACAGGTGCGCCTGGGCGCGCGCGAACCCTGAGCCACGGCGCGGCGGACCCAAAGCCCTGGCCTGGCGGACGCCAGGAGCGGGCTCCGGGTTGCTTCAGCCCGTGAACTGGATGTGGGCGCTCTTGACGATCTGGGCGACCTTGGCATGGGCCACGCGCACCGCGTCGTCCAGGGCCTGGGGCGTGCTGCCCGCGGCCGCCAGGCCTGCGGCCTCGAGCTGCTGGCGCACGGCGGGTTGGGCTGCGATGCGCTGCAGTTCCATGCTCACGCGCTGGATCGCCGCCGGCGGCGCACCGGTGGGCATCAGATAGCCCCAGAAGTTCGTGAAGTGAAAGCCCGCCAGGCCCGACTCCGCGATGGTGGGCACTTGCGGCAGGGCGGCCACGCGCTCGCCCGTGGTGGCCAGCGCCTTGAGCTTGCCGGCCTTGGCCTGCGAGAAGGCCGCGCCGTCGATCATGAGGTCGATGTGGCCGCCCAGCAGATCGGTCACGGCCGCCGCGCCGCCGCGGTACGGCACGTGGACCACGTCGATGCCGGCCATGTTCTTGACCATTTCCAGCACCAGGTGGCCGATGCTGCCGGCGCCGCTGGTGCCGCAGCGGAACTTGCCAGGCTGGGCCTGGGCCAGTGCCAGGAATTCCCGGAAGTTCGCCGCCGGCAGATCGGTGCGGCCGGCCACGAGCACAGACACGGTGGCCACCATCGAGACCGGTGTGAAGTCCCGGGTCGGGTCGTAGGGCAGGTCGGGGCGCGCCACGCGGTTGATGCACAGGCTGCCCAGATCGCCCACGAACAGGTTGTAGCCGTCCGGTGCGGCGCGCGCGGCGGCCGTCGCGCCGATCACGGCCGCGGCACCGCCGCGGTTGTCCACCACCACGGGCTGGCCCAGCGCTTCGGCCAGCGGGACGGCGAAGATGCGGCCCACGACGTCGGTGTTGCCGCCGGGCGGGTAGGGCACGATGAGCTTGAGCGGCTTGTCCGGGTAGGCGGCGGCCCGGACGCTTGGCAGCGCCCAGGGCGCAGCCGTGCAGGCGAGTGCCGTACCGGCACCGAGCGCGGTGCGCAGCCACTGCCGGCGCGAGGCCGCAGGGCTGGAGTGGGGTGCGAAAGAGGGCATCTCGGAGGTCTCCTGGCGTGGGGGATGGGCGCCGATCGCGTGGGCCTGGCCGGGGCCGGCTCAGGCTGGGCGGATGGCTGTGCGGTCCGGGTGGTCCACGGGCGGTTGGGGGTAGTGCACGCCACGCTGGCCCGACAGCATGCGGTCGGGCCGCAGACGCAGGCCCGTGGGCGCATAGCCGACCAGCTGGCCGTCGCGGACCCACGCCAGGTCGCTGCCATAGAGCTGCGCGACCAGCGCGGCCTGCAAGCGGCGGCGCACGGGTGCGGCCGCCGCATCGGCCGACAGGTCGTGCAGTTCCTGCGGGTCGTTGGCCAGGTCGAACAGCTGCAGCACATTGCCTGCCGGATACCAGATCAGCTTGTGGCGCCCGTCGTGCAGCATGCGCGAGGCGTTGTGCTGTTCGCCGCATTCGCCGTAGAGCAGCTCGCGGCGCCGGTCTCCGAGCATGGACAAGCCCTCCACCGACGGCGGGATTGCGATGCCGGCCAGGTCCAGCAGCGTGGGCATCACGTCCTGCAGGCCGACCAGGCGCCCGTCCACGCCGCCCTGTGCCACGCGCGTGCAGCCCGTGGTGCCCACGATGAGCATGGGCACCTGGGCCGAGGCTTCGTAGAACAGGCGCTTGGCCCACAGGCCGTGCTGGCCCAGCATGTCGCCATGGTCGCCGGTGAGCAGGATCACGGTGTCGTCCAGCAAGCCCTCCTCGCGCAGCGTGCCGACGAGGATGCGGATCTGGTGGTCGATGTGCGTGCACAGCGCGTAGTAGGCGCGGCGCAGCGCGCGGTGCGAGGCCGCCGTATGCGCCGCAGGCCAGTAGTTGTGGATCACCTGCAAGGCGCTGGGCAGGGCCTGCGCATCGCCTGACCAGCCGCCCTGCACGGGCAGGTCGATCTCGGCATCGCGGTACAGGTCCAGATAGGCCTGCAACGGCACCAGGGGCGGATGGGGATGGCTGTAGGACACATGCCAGAAGGCCGGGCGCCCGGGGTCACGGCGCTTGATCGCGCGGGCCGCGGTCTGCGTGATCCAGTTCGTGACGTGCAGCGACTCGTCCAGATGCCAGGGCCGGTGCTCGTAGCCGTTGTTGCTCATGCCATGCATGAACTGCTGGCCCGCATGGCCGCGGTCGGCCAGGAACAGGTCGTAGTCGTCCACCGCGCCCAGGCCGGGGCGGCCTTCCTCGGCCAGCAGCGCGTCGTCGAAGCCGATGCGGTCACGTTGCGGGAACACATGCAGCTTGCCGATGGCCTGGGCCTGGTAGCCGGCGTCGCGAAAGCACTGCGCCAGCAGCGGCTGCTGCGGCATGGGTGCGGCCGGCAGGAAGGAGCGGTCACCATGGCCGCGGGGCGACAGCCCCGTCATCACGGTGCGCCGCGCCGGAATGCAGATCGGGGACTCGCTGTAGGCGCGCGGGAAACGCGTGCCCAGGCGTGCGAGCTGGTCGATGGTCGGCGTCTGGACCACCGGATGGCCGGCATGGCCGAACAACGCGCCCGCCCATTGGTCCACCATCAGGAACAGCACATGCGGGTGGGTGGAAGGGGATGCGTGGGACGTCACGGAAGGCTCTCCTGGCAGGGTGGGGGTCGGGAGCAGAACGCTCGCGCACCGCGGTCCGGGGCAGTCTATGGATCTTTTCCCATGCAAGCTATGGTTATGCTTGGCAGATCAGCCATGCCTTGAAAGCCATGTGATGAACCTCCCCAGCCTGGAACAGTGGCGCCTGTTCGTCCAGATCGCCGACCATGGCAGCCTGACGCAGGCGGCCGCCGCGCGCGACGTGGCCCAGCCCGCGCTGAGCCGCCAGCTCGCGGCATTCGAGCGCAGTTGCGGCGGGCGGCTGTTCGAGCGCAATGCGCGTGGACTGCGCCTGAACGAGGCCGGCCAAAGCCTGTATCCGCGTGTCGTGGACTGGCTGGCGCAGGCCGACCTGCTGCTGCGCGATGCGCGCGGCCCCCTGCGCGGTCCCGCGGGCACGGTGCATCTGGGCCTGCTGGCCTCGTTGGCGCCCGCGCTCGTGGGCGCGGTCTTCACCACCGTGCGCGAACGCTTTCCAGGCATCACCTTGCGCATCTCGTCCGGGCTGAGTGGTTGGCTGGCCGACAGCGTGCAGGCCGGCCGCATCGATCTGGCGCTGCTGTCGACCAACAGCCGTGAGCGGCACAAGCAGGAGATCCCGATCGGGCACATCGGCCATGTACTCGTCGGCGCGCCGGGCGACGCGCTGACGCGCATGCCGACCGTGCCGTTCGC
>DATKFT010000462.1:0-1887 GCA_035544335.1 Pseudorhodoferax sp. | reverse complement strand
GCAGGCTGGCTGGTATGGAGTGCGGCGGACCAGCGCGGCTGGGGCGCCGACCTGCGCACCGCCACCGGCGAGCGCCGCACCGAGCATCTGGCCGATGGCAGCCGCCTCCTGCTGGACACGGCCAGCGCGGTGGACATCCGGTTTGATGGCGCACTGCGCCTGCTCACCCTGCGCCAGGGCGCGATTTCCATAGAAACGGCGGCCGATACCGCCACGCCGCACCGCCCCTTTGTCGTGGACACCGCCCATGGCCGGCTGCGCGCCCTGGGCACCCGCTTCACCGTGCGGCAAGAAGGGGGCAGGGCGGACGGCGGCCCCGTGCGCCTGGCCGTGACCGAGGGCGCCGTGGAGGTCACGCTGCGCGGCGCCGCCAGCCCGGCGCTGGTCGTTCAAGCCGGTCAGCAAACGGTATTGCGAGCGGGGGAGGTGACCTCGCCCCAGCCCCTGCAGCCCGAGGCCACGGCCTGGACCCACGGCATGCTGATGGCCGACGCCATGCCGCTGGCCGCGTTCTGCGCCGAACTGTCGCGCTACCGCCCCGGCCTGCTGCAGTGCGCGCCCGAGGTGCGCGCGCTGCGCGTGTCCGGCTCCTTCCCGCTGGGCGATACGGACCGGACGCTGACCATGCTGGCCTCCACCTATCCCGTCGACGTGCAGACGCGCATGCGCGGCTACTGGATCACCGTGGTCGCCAGGAACTAAAAAAATCGAGGCAGGGTGACACTTTTTCGGATCTCGGCTGGCAACGGGGAAAGAGCTTCTTTCTTCACCGCCTCCAAGGACCGATTTCCATGCCTGCCGTACCCATGCCGCATCCCGTCTTCCATCCCCTGGCGCATGCCGCCCGCCTGGCCCTGCTGGGCATGGCATTGGCCGCAGGCGCCGGGCAGGCGGCCGAACCGGCCCCCGCTTCTGCAGCCCAGACCTACCAGATTGCGCCCGGGCCGC
This sequence comes from Pseudorhodoferax sp., assembly GCA_035544335.1. GTDB lineage: Bacteria > Pseudomonadota > Gammaproteobacteria > Burkholderiales > Burkholderiaceae_C > Pseudorhodoferax. The sequence continues at coordinate 939 of DATKFT010000462.1, read as the reverse complement.
TGGGCCGCACGCTGGCCGGCGTGGCCACGGCGGCGGGCATTTCGCTGTCCTTCGATCCTGCGCTGACCGAAGGGCTCACCAGCCCGGCCCTGTCCGGCCACTATGCGCCGCAGCAGGCACTGCAGCGCCTGCTGGCCGGCAGCGGGCTGGACATGGTGGCGCGCAGCGATGGCAGCTACACGCTGCGCAGGCAGGCCGCACCGGCCGGCGCTGGCGCCGGTTCCACCACGGTCCTGAACGAAGTGCAGGTGACGGCCCGCGCCGAGCGCAGCGCCACCAGCGAAGGCACGGGCAGCTACGTGGCCCGCGCGGTCACGGTGGGCAAGGGCGAGCAGGCGATCAAGGACATCCCCCAGTCCATCAGCGTGATCACGCGCCAGCGCATGGACGACCAGAACCTCCACACCGTGGACGACGTGCTGGCCAGCACCACGGGCATCACCATGTACGACAGCCCCATGGGCGGGCGCTATGTCTACTCGCGCGGCTTCCGCGTGGATACCTACCAGTTCGATGGTGTGAACCGCGCCTTCTACTACCCGCAGGCCGACAACTTCACCAGCAACGCCGCCACGCTGGACCGCGTGGAAGTGGTGCGCGGTGCCACGGGGCTGCTGCAGGGGGCGGGCTCGCCCAGCGCGGCCATCAACATGGTGCGCAAGCGCCCCCTGGCAGAGCGCCAGCTGGAGGTCTCGGCCAGTGCGGGCTCCTGGAACAACCTGCGTAGCGAGATCGATGCCACGGGCCCGCTCAACGAGGCCGGCACGCTGCGCGGGCGCGTGGTCGCCAGCCTCAATAGCCGCGACTATTTCTACGACGTGGCCAGCAGCCGCACCGGCGTGCTCTACGGCGTGCTGGAGTACGACCTCAGCTCCCAGACCCGGCTGACGGTGGGCGCCACCCATGAGCGGCTGCGCTCCACGCCGTTCTTCCAGGGCC
>DATKFT010000461.1:0-15570 GCA_035544335.1 Pseudorhodoferax sp. | reverse complement strand
AATGGGCCAGCGACCCGCGCTTTGTGCGCAACACGGCCCGCGTGCAGCACCGCAGCGTGCTGATCCCGGCCATGGAGGCGGTCACACGCACGCGCAGCACGGCCGACTGGATCGCGCTGCTGCAAGACAAGGCCGTGCCCTGCGGTCCGATCAACGACATGCGTCAGGCCTTCGAGGATCCGCAGGTCCAGGCCCGCGGCCTGCGCATCGACATGCCGCGCGCAGCTGGCGACGGCATCGCCCACATCGCGGGCGTGGCCAGTCCCCTGCGCCTGTCGGACCACCCTGCCGTGCTGCGCCATGCGCCGCCGGCGCTGGGCGAGCACACGGTGCAGGTGCTGCAGGAACTCGGCCTGAGCGCCGAGCGCATCGCCGAGCTCCAGCAGGCGCGCATCGTCTGAGCGCTACGCCCCCCAACGAAAAGGGCACCCGACGGGCGCCCTTTTCAATGCAGCATCGCTTGTTCAGGCCGACTTGCGGCGCCGGCGCGCGGCGAGCACACCAACCAGCGCCACGCCCATCAGCGCCAGCGAAGCGGGCTCGGGCACCTGCGTGGCCGGCGGCGGCACATAGACCACACCGCTCAGGCTGGCCAGCTTGAAGAAGTCGTTGCCCATGTTGGCACCGTTGGAAGCGCCGCCGAAGCCGGTGTTGTAGGCGCTGATGAGCCACCAGCTGGAGTAGCCCGTGTTGTTGCCCAGGGACTTGTCGCCGACCGTGGACGTGTTCACGTTCGTCACCTGCGTCCAGCCCGCGTAGTTCAGCGAGCCATTGGACGCGATCGGGTTGGCGCCCGTGTAGCGCAGCACGGTGAAATCGGCATCGCCGCTGACCCAGCCCAGGCCGACCGAGGTCAGGCTGACCAGGTCGGAGAACTGCACCAGCACCATGTCCGTGCGGCCGCTGTTGTCGATGGCGTGCTGGGGCGAGCCGTCGTCGGTGCCCGAATACACGCCCATGCCGCTGCTGCCCCAGGACGCCAGCCGCGCCTTGGTGAACTGCGTGCCGGAATTGAAGGTCGTGACGGTGTTGGCCACCGAGAACGCACTGGCCTTGGCGGTGACGGTGCCCTGCTTGGCCGTGGCCGTCGTGTTGGTGTTGCTGCCGGCCCAGGTGGCCGTATTGTCGAAGGTCGAGGCTGCCAGTGCGGCGGACCCTACCGTTGCAAGCAAGGCACCTGCTACCCAACGCATCAGCTGTTTACCCTTACCAACTTTCATATCAACCCCTCGCTTGCGATTTTTCCGCCACATGGCAACCTGTGACAAAGATAGCTAAAAACATGCCATCTCGTAAAGTCAGTTTCAAATCAGCAACTTAGCCTTCGGCAATTTGCTTTTATTTTTTTGTGTGTAACAAAATCCGACGAATTCCCGTCCCAATCGCCGTGCGCATCAGCGCAGACTCTGTGCAAGTCGCTCGGCCTCCGCCCGCTGGTCGGCGCCAAGTTCGCCGCTGAGCGCCGCGGCGATCTCCTGTCTGGCCTCGGCCGTGCGGCCGCTTTGCGCGAGCACGGCCGCCAGGTGGTAGCGGATCTCGGGATCGCCGGGCTCGCGCAGCCGCGCGTCGCGCAGCAGCTGCAGCGCCCTGTCCCGCTGGGTCGCTCCGCCCGCCTGGAACAAGGCCCAGGCCAGCGTGTCGAGCAGGCGGGCATTGCCGGGTGCCTTGGCCACCGCCTGCTCGGCCACGGCGACCGCGCCCGGATCCTTCATGCGCAGCAGCACGTTGGCCAGGTTGTTCAGGATGGCGGCGTCGTCGGGCGCCTGCTTGCGCAGGGCTTCGTACGCGGCGCGTGCCGCCGGGTACAGCCCGCCGGCCGCATAGCCGTCGGCCAGCGCACGGCGCGCACGCAGGTCCTGGGGATGCTGCTTGAGCCAATCCTCCAGCACGCGCGCACCGTTCCTGGCACCGTCCTGCGCCCAGACCTGGCCGAACAGGCGCAGCACCGTGTCCGAGCTCGGCTCGGCCTGGTGGGCACGGCGGTAGGCGTCCACGGCTGCGGCGCCCTGCCCGCGCGCACGCGCACTGTCGCCCAGCAAGGTGTAGCCCACGGCCTGGCGCGGGTGCTGGCGCACGATCTGGTTGGCCAGCTGCTCGGCCTGCGCAAGGTTGCCGCGTTGCAGCTCGAGGTCCACGGTCATGGCCTGTGCGCCCAGATTGGCCGGGTCGGACGAACGCGCCTTCTCCAGGCTGTAGGCGGCGCCATCGAGGTGGCCCGCCGTCATCTGCAGCATGGCGATCTCCAGGTTGGCCTGGGTGTCGTAGCCCGCGATCCGGCTGGCACCGCTCAGCGTGCTGCGCACGCCCGCCGCATCGCCGTTGGCCAGCTGCGCCCGTGCCAGCGCCAGCGTGGCGGGCAGGTCCTCGCTGGCCTTGGCACTCAGGTCGCGCGCCGCTTCCAATGCCTGTGGCGCCCGCCCGGCCGCCAGGTGGGCCTCGACCAAGGCCAGGCCCGGACGCAGCTCGGTGCGCCCGGCATGGTCGTTCGCCTTCAGCAGCCAGCGCAGCTGCTCCTCGGCCCGCCCGCGCTGGCCGGCCAGCAGGGCCAGATCGAGCAGCAGGTCGGTGTTCTTGTCGTCCTTCTTGAGCAGGCCGGCCAGCCGTGCTTCGGCCGCATCGAACTGCTTCTGCGCCGCCTCCAGGCGCGCCAGGTGCAGCTGCGGCGCGATCCAGCCCGGCTCCAGGCTGCTCGCGCGCTCGAACGCGGCCCGGGCCGGCGCCACCTTGCCGGCCATGGCCAAGGCCATGCCCAGCAGGTCCTGGTAGCCGGCATGGCCGGGTGCGCGCTTGACCAGGCTTTCCGCCACGCCCACGGCTTCGGCGGCCTTGCCGCTGCGCAGGTACAGGCCGGCCAGGGCCACGCCGGCCTGGACCTGGGTGGGATCCTTGCGCCAGGCGGTCTCCAGTTCGGCCTGGCCATCGGCGATGCGGCCGCTGCGCAGCAATCCCAGGCCCAGCACGGTGCGCTGCTCGGGCAGATCGCGTGCGCGCAGCGATTCCTGCATGAGGCTGACCGCACGCGCCGTGCGCCCCAGTGCCATCTGGCTGGCGGCCAGCAGCGTGATGGCGGGACCGTCGCCGGGCTGGGCCTTCACGTAGGCTTCCAGGATGGGCACGGCGCGGTCGGCCTCACCGCTTTCCAGGTAAATCTGGGCCAGCAGCTTGGAGGCCGGCGTCTCGGGTTGCACGCGCAGCAATGCCTCGAGGTAGCTCTTGGCCTTCTCGCGCTCCTTCAATTCGAAATGCGACAGGCCGTTCAGCAGCAGCAACTGGGGCCGGTAGCGCAGTGCATCGAGCGGGATGGGGTCAAGCAGCTCCGTCACCTGCTTGAGCGCGGCACTCGCGGCTTCGGCCTGGCCGTTGCGCTGCGCCAGCAGGGCCCGCAGGTAGGCGGCCCGCGGCTCGCGTGGCAGCAGGGTCTGCAGTTCGTCCAGGTCGCGCTTGGCGTCCGCGCTGCGCTGCAGGTCCATGAAGATGCCGGCGCGCGCGATGCGCGCCTCGCCGTGGCGCGGCTCGCGCTGCAGCGCCTGGTCGTAGGCGGCCAGCGCGGCCGCCACATTGCCTTGCACATGGGCCAGCGCGCCGCGCTGGTAGTGCAGCTCCGCCGCCTGCGGCGCCAGCGCGCCGGCCTTGGCCACGGCGGCCTCGGCCTCGCGGAACTGCCGCGCACGGATGCGGATCGGCACCTCTGCCAGCGGCACCGAGGCCTCGCCCGGCGCCAGCGCCGCCGCGTCTGCGAGGTTCTGCAGGGCCTGGCGCGTGTCGCCAAGGTCGGACGCTGCCGAAGCGCGCTGGAGCAGCAGCTGTACCTGCACGTCGCGCGTCAGGCCGGCCAGCGCGAACACCGGCTGGTCCAGCACCTGGCGCTGGCGCCCCATGGCCAGGTAGGCCTGTGCGAGCGGCACCACGATCTCGGCGCGGTTCACGCCCAGTCGCAAGGCTTCCTGCAAGGCCACCTCGGCGGCCAGCACCTCGCCGTTGGCCAGCAAGGCCTTGCCCAGCAGCACCTGCACCGGCAGCATCGTGTTGTCGATCTGCAGTGCGTTCTTGAGCTGGATGATGGCGCCGGACAGATCGCGCTTGTCGTAGCGCGTCAGCGCGTCTTCGTAGTAGCGCGAGGCCTTGGCGTCGGCCGCCCAGGCGGGGGCTGCAGTGCCGAGCAGGACCGCAAGCGCCAGGGTGCGCAGCCGCAGGCGGCGCGCCGCGGGTCGTTCAGCATGCATGGAAAGAAGCCGACGCAAGGCCGGCCAGAGCCTCGAAATGCGCAGGAATGTAATCGAATGCTTCGATTCGAACTGTGTTTTGCGCAGATTCCACGCCGCTTTTGCCGCCGATTTCACAGAAATCGGCGGCAAACAGGCCCCGGAGAAGGCTCAGGCGCTGCGCTGGCGCAGGGCTTCGTACAGGCACACGCCGCTGGCCACCGACACGTTCAGGCTCTCGACCGCGCCCTGCATCGGAATGCGCACCAGCGCATCGCAGGTCTTGCGCGTGAGCTGGCGCATGCCCTCGCCTTCGGCGCCGAGCACCAGCGCCACCGGTCCGCTCAGCTCGGTCTGGTACAGGGTCTTGTCGGCGTCGTCGCTCGTGCCGATGCACCAGATGCCGCGCTCCTTGAGCTCGCCCAGTGTGCGCGCCAGGTTGGTGACCATGAAGTAGGGCACGGTTTCGGCCGCACCGCTGGCCACCTTGGCCACCGTGGCGTTGATGCCGGCGGCATGGTCCTTGGGCGCGATGACGGCATGGGCGCCCGCCCCGTCGGCCACGCGCAGGCAGGCCCCCAGGTTGTGCGGATCGGTCACGCCGTCGAGCACCAGCAGCAGCGGCGGGCCCTGCAGCCCGTCGAGGAACTCGTCGAGCGAATGCTGCTGCGGCAGCGGCTGCACGCGTGCGGCCACACCCTGGTGGCCATGGCTGCCGGCGAGCTTGGCGAGGCGCAGCCCGTCGGCCTCGATCAGCCGCGTGCCGGCTTCGCGCGCACGCTCCAGGAACTGGCGCATGCGCGCATCGCGGCGCGTGGGCTCGTAGTAGATCTCGACGATGGATTGCGGAGCGGTCTTCAGACGCACGCCGACCGCGTGGAAGCCGAACAGGACTTTGGGGGCTGACATAGGGGCCGATTATCGGGGCGGCCACCCCGCGTGCTCAGACGGCGACGCGGCCGGCCTCGATCGTGATGCGGCGCTCGCAGCGCGCCGCGATCGCGCGGTCGTGTGTGACCAGCACCAGCGTCGTGCCCAGTTCCCGGTTCAGTTCGAACATCAACTCCATGACCTTCTCGCCTGTGGCGAAGTCCAGGCTGCCGGTCGGCTCGTCGGCCAGCAGCACGGCCGGCTGCACGACGAAGGCCCGCGCCAGCGCCACGCGCTGCTGCTCGCCACCCGACAGGACCCGCGGGTAGTGGGCCAGGCGTGCGGACAGGCCGACGCGCGCCAGCATCTCGCCGGCGGCCTGCCGTGCGTCGCGCCGGCCGGCCAGCTCCAGCGGCAGCATGACGTTCTCCAGTGCGGTCAGGTTGCCCATGAGCTGGAAGCTCTGGAACACGAAGCCGATCTTCTGCGCGCGCAGCGCGGCACGCTGGTCCTCGTCGAGCGCGAACAGGTCGTGGCCATCGATGCGCACGGTGCCCCGCGTGGGCGTGTCCAGGCCCGCGATGATGGACAGCAGCGTGCTCTTGCCCGAGCCCGAGGCGCCGACGATGGCCGCTGTTTCCCGCGCAGCCAGGGCGAAATCGATATCGCGCAGAATGTCGAGCGCGCCCGTCGAGTCGACCACCGACTTGAACACATGCTCGACAGCAACCAGCGCGGCGCCGGGGGATGAGGACATTGAAAGGCTTTTTGGTTTGAGACGACGACACTTTATCGCGGGCCTGCACATCCCCTTGTTGGCCGGGCCTTCCTGGGCCCAGGGCGCCAAAGCCACGGTGGCAGGCGCTGCGCGCCACCGCATCCTCGTCGTGGGCGACAGCCTGTCGGCCGAGTACGGGCTGCAGCGTGGCACGGGCTGGGTCGCCTTGCTCGAGCAGCGGCTGGCCGAGCAGAAGATCGCAGCCGATGTGCGCAATGCCAGCATCAGCGGCGACACCACCTCGGGCGGCCGTGCGCGCCTGCCCGCGCTGCTGCAGGGCTACCAGCCCACCCACGTGGTGCTGGAGCTCGGCGGCAACGACGCCCTGCGCGGCCTTCCGCTCAAGAACACCGCCGACAACCTGGCCGCCATGGCCCAGGCCGCGCGCCAGGCCGGCGCCAAGGTGCTGGTGGTGGGCATGCAGATGCCGCCGAACTACGGCGCCGACTATGGCCGGCAGTTCGCGGCGCTGTTCGCCGACGTGGCGCGCGCGCAGCAGGCCGGCCTCGTGCCCTTTCTGCTCAAGGGCGTGGCCGACGGACCGAACCCGGCCGCGCTGTTCCAGGCCGACCGCATCCACCCGCGCGAAGAGGCGCAAGCCACCATGCTGGACAACGTCTGGCCCGAACTACGCAAACAGCTGCGCTGACGCCTTGCCCATCACCCGCCTCCCCGCCACGGAGCTGCTGCCCCGGCTCACGCAGTTCTCCCACATCATCGACGCGCGCAGCGAGGACGAGTACGCGCTCGACCACCTGCCAGGCGCGGTCAACTGGCCGACGCTGCGCAACGAAGAGCGGCGCATCGTCGGCACGGCCTTCAAGCAGATCAGCGCCTTCGAGGCACGCAAGCGCGGCGCCGCCATGGCGGCGCGCAACATCGCGGCCCATCTCGAGCGCGAGGTGCTCGCGCTGCCGACGGACTGGCGGCCGCTGCTGTACTGCTGGCGCGGCGGCCAGCGCAGCGGTGCGCTCGCGCTGATCCTGGACCAGATCGGGTTTCGGATCACGCTGGTCGACGGAGGCTACAAGGCCTTTCGCCGCGCCGTCGTCGACGACACGCCGCAGCGTGTGGCCGCGCTGTCGCTGCGCGTGGTCTGCGGCACCACGGGATCGGGCAAGACGCGGCTGCTGCACGCGCTGGCGCGCGAAGGCGCGCAGACCATCGACCTGGAAGGCCTGGCACGCCACCGCGCCTCGGTGCTGGGCGCGCTGCCGGGCCAGGAGCAGCCGAGCCAGAAGCACTTCGAAACGCTGCTGTGGACACGGCTGGCGGGCTTCGACCCGGCCCGGCCCGTCTACGTGGAATGCGAGAGCAAGAAGGTGGGCAACGTGGCCGTTCCCGAGGCGCTCATGCAGGCGATGCGCACCGCGCCCTGCCTGCACCTGCAGCTGCCCGACGAGGAGCGTGTGCAGCTGCTGCTGGAGGACTACGCGTCACTGCTCGGTGCGCCGGAGTACCTGTGCGCGCGGCTGGAGGTGCTGCGCAGCGTGCGCGGACGCGTGACCGTGGAAGCCTGGCAGCAGCATGCGCGTGCCGGCCGCTTCGAGGTGCTGGTGCGCGAGCTGCTGAGCCAACACTACGACCCCGGCTACCTGGGCTCGATCAGCCGCAGCTTTGGCGGCTTCGGCCAGGCCCGTGCATGGCAGGCTCCGGACCGCTCGGAAGCGGCGATGCAGCTGCTGGCGCGCCACATCATCGCCGCGGATCCCTGAGCCGGTCGCGACCGGTCAGGCCTGGGCGCTGGGCGGTGCGGCAGGCTCCTCGGAAGCAGCGTCCTGCACACCGTCGGCCGCAGCTTCTCCATCCGCGGGGCCATGCAGCTTGCGCTCGGCCTTGGCCTTGAGCTTGTCTTCCTTCTTGCGCTTCTTGGCCAATTCCTTTTGCCGCTTTTCGTAACCGTAGTTGGGAGTTGCCAATGTCTGCTCGCTGGTGAGTTGGAGCGCCCACTCTAACCCAAGCGGGGAAGGTCGTGAATACCGAATATCTGCAAACAGACTCTGTACACGATCAGTCCCCGATCGTGCTGACGAGCGCCTGCTCCAGGTCGGCCTGCAGATCGTCGGCATCCTCCAGGCCGACGGAGAAGCGCACCACGGTGCCCTGGCGCAAATGGGCTGGCCAGCGCGCCCGCATCTGCGCGAGCTCGTAGGGCACGACCAGACTCATGGGGCCGCCCCAGCTGTAGCCGAGCTTGAACAGGCGCAGCGCATCGCAGAACGCATCCACGCGATCCTGCGCATGGCGGGCATCGACGATCACGCTGAACAGCCCGGCCGCACGCCCCGGGGCCTGCAGTCCGTCGCGCGCGCACAGCGCCGCCCAGTGCGCATGGCCGGGCGAGCCGGCCAGCGCGGGATGCAGCACCTGCACGAACTCGGGCCGGCCCTGGCACCACCGGGCCAGTGTGCGCGCAGTGGCATCATGTGCGCGGTAGCGCAGCCCCATGCTGGGCAGCGAGCGCAGCAGCGTCTCCGCGTCGTTGGCACCGACACCCAGCCCCAGCCGCATGTGGGTCAGTTTCAGGCGCAGATGCAGCGCCTCGTCACGCGTGACGATGCTGCCCATGAGCACGTCGCCACCCCCGCTGGGGTACTTGGTCAGCGCGTGGACCGACACATCCACCGCCACCGGCGCCTCGCCCGCAGAGGCCAGATCGAAGGGGTCGAAGGCCAGGCCCGCGCCCCAGGTGTTGTCCAGCGCCGCGACCACACCGCGCGCGCGGCAGATGCGGACCTGCTCGACCAGGTCGGGAAATTCCAGCGTCACCGACCCGGCGGCCTCCAACCACACCAGCCGGGTCTTCGGTCCGATCTTGGCCGCCAGATCGGCAGGATCCATGGGGTCGTAGAGCCGGTGCGCGATGCCCCAAGCCTGCAACTCACCCTGCGCCAGCGTCTTGTTCGGCCCGTAGGCGTTGTCGGGAATCAGCACCTCGTCGCCGGTGCGCAGCAGCGACAGCGCCACGTTGGCGATGGCGGCCAGTCCACTGGGCACGAGCAGGCATTGCAGTCCGCCCTCGAGGGCGGCCAGCCGCTCTTCGAGGATGAAGGTCGTCGGCGTGCCGTGCAGGCCGTAGGTGTAGCCGGACTTGTCTTTCCACTCGCGGCGGCGCATGGCCGCCACGTTGGGGAAGATCACGGTGGAGGCCTTGAACACGCCGGGCTGCGGCGCGGCGAACTCCGCCGGGGGAGCGTAGGGGTGGTGGATCAGATTGGTGGTCGGACGAGGCATGCGGCCATGTTAGCCGCCGTGCCCATCCTCATCCCGATCAGACCTTCCACTTCTCCAGCAGTTGCGCAGGCCGCATGGAGTCATAGCCTTCGAAGGGCTGGTGGATCCAGGGGTTGGTGGGCAGGAACTCGACGGAGTAGTCCGGCGTGAACGAGGACATGCCCTTGGTCCACAGCACGGCGCTGCGCAGCTCCGTGATCGGCGCGTAGCTGGTCTTGAGCAGCTTGATGACGGCGTTGAGCGTGTGGCCGCTGTCGGCCAAGTCGTCGACCAGCAACACTTTGCCCGCGATCTCGCCCTTGGGCGTGGTGATGTAGCGCGCGATGTCCAGCGAGCCCTGGCGCATGCCGGCATCGGCCCGGTAGGAGCTCGTCGACATGATGGCCAGCGGCTTGTCGAAGATGCGCGACAGGATGTCGCCGGGCCGCATGCCACCGCGTGCCAGGCACAGGATGTTGTCGAACTCCCAGCCCGACTGGTGCACCTTGATCGCGAGCTTCTCGATCAGGTTGTGGTACTCGTCGTAGCTCACGTACAGATGTTTGCCGTCTTCGGTCAGCATGGGCGGTTTCTCCGTGGGGCGGGGCTTGAGGCTCAGGAGGCCTGGTAGGGGTTGTGCATCAGGATGGTGTGGTCGCGGTCCGGGCTGGTGGACACCATCGCGATCCGCACGCCGGTCGTCTCCTCGATGCGCTCCAGGTAACGCCGCGCGCTGGCCGGCAGCGCGTTGTAGTCGGTCACGCCCACGGTGGATTCGGTCCAGCCCGGCAGCGTCTCGTAGACCGGCTCGCAACGTGCAATCTCGTCCGCGCCCATGGGCAGGATGTCGATCAGTTCGCCGTCGAGCTTGTAGCCGGTGCACAGCTTGAGTTCTTCCAGGCCATCCAGCACGTCGAGCTTGGTGATGCACAGGCCCGACAGGCCGTTGACCTGAGCCGAGCGCTTGAGCAGCGCGGCGTCGAACCAGCCGCAGCGGCGCGAACGGCCCGTCGTGACGCCCTTCTCGGCGCCCACGGTGCTCATGTGGTAGCCCGGCGTGCCGGGCTTTTCCCACTCGAGCTCGGTCGGGAACGGCCCGCCGCCCACGCGCGTGCAGTAGGCCTTGGTGATGCCCAGGATGTAGTGCAGCATGCCGGGGCCCACGCCCGCGCCGGCCGAGGCATTGCCTGCCACGCAGTTGCTAGAGGTGACGTAGGGATAGGTGCCATGGTCCACGTCCAGCAACGTGCCCTGCGCGCCTTCGAACAGCAGGTTGGCGCCGGCCTCGTGGGCCGCATTGAGTTCGCGCGACACATCGGCGACCATGGGACGCAGCTGCTCGGCGTGTTGCATGGCCTCGGCGTAGACCTGGTCGAAGTCGATCGGCTGCGCATGCAGGAATTCGGTCAGCACGAAGTTGTGCAGCGCCAGCAGCTCGCGCAGCTTGGTCGCGAAGCGCTCGGGGTACTTGAGGTCCTGCACGCGCAGCGCGCGGCGCGCGATCTTGTCTTCGTAGGCCGGGCCGATGCCGCGGCCCGTGGTGCCGATCTTCTCGATGCCGACCTTCTCGCGCGCGGCCTCGCGCGCCACGTCCAGCGCCGCATGGAAGGGCAGGATCAGCGGGCAGGCCTCGCTGATGCGCAGGCGCGAGCGCACCTCCACACCGGCGGCCTCCAGGCCCTGGATCTCCTCGAGCAGCTTGGCGGCCGACAGCACCACGCCGTTGCCGATGTAGCACTTGACGCCGGGGCGCATGATGCCGCTGGGGATCAGGTGCAGTGCAGTCTTCTTGCCGTTGATGACCAGGGTGTGGCCAGCGTTGTGGCCACCCTGGAAGCGCACCACTCCTTGGGCGCTTTCGGTCAGCCAGTCGACCAGCTTGCCCTTGCCCTCGTCCCCCCACTGGGTGCCGACGACAACCACATTGCGGCCAGCGGCCGCGCGAATCGCTGTGTTCATGTCTTGATGCCTAAAAGCTAAGCTGGTTCAGATGGCTTGCACCGTCCACTGGCCGGCCACCTGCTGCAGCACACGGTCGCAATGGAACTCATCGATTTCACTCTCGTGGCCCGGCAGCGCACAGACCACGGTTTCGCCGCGGCGGCGCAAGGCCGCGATGGCCGCACGCAAGGCCTCGTCCTCGCCCCAGGGCGCACGGATGGCGGCGCGCAGCGGGCGCGGCGGCACGGCCGCCACGAGCTGCTTGAGGTCCAGGCTGAAACCGACCGCGGGCCGGTTGCGGCCGAACACGGCGCCGACCTCGTCGTAACGGCCACCGCGCACGAGCGCGTCGCCGTGCTCGGCGTAGATCGAGAAGCGCACGCCGCTGTAGTAGGCGTAGCCGCGCAGGTCCGCCAGATCGACGCGCACGCTGGAGCGCTCGCCCAGCAGGGCCACGCAGCGGCGCAGCTCGGCCAGCGCCTGGCGCAGCGCGGGCTTGTCGGGCAGCACGCGCGCGGCTTCCTCGAGCACCCCGGCATCGCCATAGAGCTGCAGCAGCGCCTGCAGGCCGCTGCGGTCCGCGGCCGGCAGGCCGGCCGTCAGCGCCGCCAGCTCGCCAGCGTCCTTGGTCGTCAGCGCTGCATGGATGCGGGCCAGCTCGACCGGCCCCACGGCGCTGTCGGCCAGCAGTGCCCGCACGATGCGCGCATCGCTGAGGTCCACCGTGAGCTCGCGCAGGCCGGCTGCCGACAGACAGTCCAGGGCCAGCAGCAGCACCTCGAAATCGGCCTCCAGGCCTTCGTGGCCGTAGATCTCGGCGCCGAACTGCAAGGGCTCGCGCGTGGCGTAGGCGCGGTCGGGCCGTGTGTGCGCGACAGGGCCGCAGTAACACAGCCGCGCCACGCCCTGGCGGTTCAGCAGGTGGGCGTCGATGCGGGCCACCTGCGGCGTGGTGTCCGCGCGCAGCCCCAGCATGCGGCCCGACAGCTGGTCCACCAGCTTGAACGTCAGCAGATCCAGCGCCTCGCCGGTTCCCGTGAGCAGCGACTCCAAATGCTCCAGCAGCGGCGGCATCACCAGCTCGTAGCCATAGCCACGGGCGGTGTCCAGCAATTCGCGGCGGAGTTCTTCGATGTGCCGGGCCTCGGAGGGCAATACATCGGCGATGTGATCCGGCAGGACCCAAGCAGACATGGAAAAGCGCTACGCTGTTAAAAAAGGGATTCTACCGGCCTTGCCCCGCCGGGCCGCCAAACGCGGCAGGCTTCAGCCCAGCAGGGCGAGCAGCACGAGGCCCAGCAGCACGCTGCACATGCCGAAGAAACGGATCTGGCCGTCCGACATCTGCAGCAGCTGCATGAACATGCGGCGCCAGCCGCCGGGCGAGAGCAGCGGCATCAGGCCCTCAATGACCAGCACCAGGGCCAGTGCCGACCACAGGATGTCCACGCCGCCCGCGGGAATTCAGCGCCCGGCTGGAGCGGAGGCCGCCACCGGACCGCGCATGGCGCGGAAGAAGTCCGAGGATGGATCGACCACCATCACGTCGCCCTTCTTGTTGAAGCTCGCCCGGTAGGCCTCCAGGCTGCGGTAGAACTGCGCGAACTGCGGGTCGCGCCCGAACGCCTCGCTGTACAGCGCAGCGGCCTGGGCATCGCCCTCACCCTTGGTCTTCTGCGCATCGCGGTAGGCGTTGGCAATCGTCACCTCGCGCTGGCGGTCGGCCTCCGCGCGGATCTTCTCGCCCTCGGCCGCGCCGGTGGAACGCAGCTCGTTCGCCACGCGCTTGCGCTCCGCTTCCATGCGGCGGTAGACCGACTCGGTGATGGACTCGACATAGTCCACACGCGTGATGCGCACGTCCACGACGTCGATGCCCCAGGGACGGCCGGCGCGCACGACGGCCAGGACTTCGCGCTTGACGTCCGCCATGAGCTCCTCGCGCCGCGAGGACAGCAGGTCGCGCACGGTGCGGCGGTTGATCTCCTCCTGGAAGGCGTTGCGCACCACACGGTTGAGCTGGTTGGCGCCCGCGCTCTCGTCCAGGCCCACGTTGCGGATGTACTCCGACGGGTCGGTCACGCGCCAGCGGATGTACCAGTCGATCACGACGCGCTGCTTCTCCGCCGTCAGCATGGGCTCGGAGTCGCTGCTCTCCAGCGTGAGCAAACGCTTGTCCAGGTAACGCACGTTCTGGAACGGCGGCGGCATCTTGAAGTTCAACCCGGGCTCGGTGATGACTTCCTTGATCTGCCCCAGCGCGTAGACCACGCCGAACTGGCGCTGGTCCACCACGAACAACATGGAACTGGCCAACGCCAGCAGCACCAGCAGCGACGATGCAATGAATCCGATTCTGTTCATTTCACGCGTCTCCTAGCGCAAATCACGTTCGCGGGTGCGGCCATCGCGGGCACGCAAATCACCACCCACCATGGGCGGCGCGACCGGCACGCTCGGCGTGGCCTGGCTGCCACCTGCCAGCGCGGCGGCATCGCCAGCAGCGCCGGCGGACTGGCCGGACATCTGCATGAGCTTGTCCAGCGGCAGGTACAGCAGGTTGGAGCCCTGGCGGGAATCCACCATGACCTTGGTGACGTTGGAATAGACCTGCTGCATGGTTTCCGTGTACAGGCGGTCGCGTGTGACCTGCGGCGCCTTCTGGTATTCGGTCAGCACCGAGCGGAAGCGTTGCGCATCACCATCGGCCTGCGCCGTGATGCGCGCCTTGTAGGCCTGGGCTTCTTCCATCAGGCGCGAAGCCGTACCCGTGGCACGCGGAATCACGTCGTTGGCATAGGCCTGGGCCTCGTTCTTGGCGCGTTCGCGTTCCTGGCCGGCCTTGAGCACGTCGTCGAACGCGGCCTGCACCTGCTCGGGCGGCCTCACGCCGCTTTGCTGCAGGTTGATGCCCACGACCTCGATGCCCACCTTGTAGCGGTCCAGGATGGTTTGCATGAGCGCACGCACGCGCGGACCGATCTGGTCGCGCTCCTCGGCCAGGGCCGAGTCCATGCGCATCTTGCCGACCACCTCGCGCACGGCCGTCTCGGCCGCCTGCACGACGGCGGCGGTCGGGTCCTTGCTCTCGAACAGGAAGGCCCGTGCATCGTTCAGCCGGTACTGCACGGCAAAGCGGATCTCGACGATGTTCTCGTCCTCGGTCAGCAGCGCGGAGTCGCGCAGCCCCGTGGCCTTGATGATCACGTCGCGCCCGATGTCGATCGAGCGGATCTGCGTCACGAACACCAGCTCGTGGCGCTGGATCGGGGAAGGCAGCCGCCAATTGAAGCCGGCGCCCACGGTCGAGTGGTAACGGCCGAACTGCGTGATGACGGCCTGCTGGCCTTCCTGCACGATGAAAAAGCCCGTCCCCAGCCAGATCAGCACCGCCACGGCCCCGATCAGGCCGACACCGATGCCGGCACTCTTCATGTCGGGCTGGAAGCCGCCACCGTTGCCGCCGCCGATCGGGCCGCGGCCACCGCCGCCGCCGAACAGGCCGCTGAGCTTGCGGTTCAGGTCGCGCCAGAGCTCATCCAGGTCCGGAGGACCCTGGTTGCCGCCACGGTTGGGCGAGGGCCGCTGTGGTTCGTAGGGACGCTGGTTGCCATCGGGGCGGCGCTCTTCGGGCTTCTCCTCCGAATTGCCCGACTGGTCGTCTCCACGGCCCCAGCGGGGATCGTTCAGATTGAACATGCCGCGGATGCGGCCCGGCAGGCCCGTCCAAGCCGACGGCCGAGAAGAAAGGTTCATGCGCTCTGGTCTCTTTTGGTCAACGGACGATTGTGCCGAATCGGGGATCGGCCTCATCATACTCAGGGGAATCGGACGCCTGGCCAGCCTGCTGCGGCGCGAGCTGTTCGGCGCGGCGCGCCAGCTCTGCGCGCAGCACCGCCAACCCCTCGCCGGTCTGCGCGCTGACAAAAATGCGGTCCACCTGGCGGCCGTCGATCTCCACGGAGTCCATCAGCTGCACGGGCCGCTGCTCGGGCGTGAGCGCATCGAGCTTGTTGAAGACCAGCAGCATGGGCACCTCGTCGGCGCCGATGTCGGCCAGCACCTGCCGCACCTCCTCCATCTGCTCGGGATGGTGGGGATTGGAAGCATCGACCACGTGCAGCAGCAGGTCGGCATCCGCCGCCTCCTGCAAGGTTGCACGGAACGCATCGACCAGGCCGTGCGGCAGGTCGCGGATGAATCCGACCGTGTCGGACAAGGACACCGAGCGCCCGGCCTCGCCCAGGTACAGCTGGCGCGTGGTGGTGTCCAGCGTGGCGAACAGCTGGTCCGCCGCATACGCGCGCGCCTTGACCATGGCATTGAACAGGCTGGACTTGCCCGCGTTCGTGTAACCGACCAGCGAGATCGTGAACGCGTCGCGCCGCGCCCGCTGGCGCCGCTGCGTGCCGCGCTGGCGCACGACCTTCTGCAGCCGCTCGCGCGTGCGCTTGATGGCCTCGCCGATCATGCGGCGGTCCAGTTCGATCTGGCGCTCGCCCGGACCGCCGCGCGTGCCGATGCCGCCACGCTGGCGCTCCAGGTGGGACCAACGCCGCACCAGCC
>DATKFT010000460.1:0-6185 GCA_035544335.1 Pseudorhodoferax sp. | reverse complement strand
GGGCTCCAACCCCTTCCTGCTGCCGGTGCCCGGCAAGGACCTGCAGGGCGTGATCGCCTACCGCGACATCGCCGACACGCAGGCCATGATCGACGCCGCGAAGACGCACCGCCATGCGGTCGTGATCGGCGGCGGCCTGCTGGGTCTGGAGGCCGCCAATGGCCTGATGCAGCGCGGCATGCAGGTGACCGTGGTGCATGTGAATGCCTGGCTCATGGAACGCCAGCTGGACGATGTGGCCGCCGGCCTGCTGCGCCGGTCGCTGGAGCAGCGCGGGCTGCAGTTCCGGCTCAACGCACACACGCAGGCGCTGCTGGGCGATGCACACGGACGCGTCCAGGCCATCCGTTTCGAGGACGGCAGCGACGCGCCCGCCGACCTGGTCGTGATGGCCGTGGGCATCCGCCCGAACATCGCGCTGGCCCAGACCATGCGCCTGCACTGCGAGCGCGGCATCGTGGTCAACGACACCATGCAGACCGTGACCGACGCGCGCATCTACTCGGTGGGGGAATGCGCGCAGCACCGCGGCGTCGCCTATGGCCTGGTCGCGCCGCTGTTCGAGCAGGCCAAGGTGGCGGCCAACCATCTCGCGCAGCTGGGCATCGGCCGCTACCAGGGCTCGCAGACCTCGACCAAGCTCAAAGTCACGGGCATCGACCTGTTCTCGGCCGGCAACTTCATGGGTGGCGAGGGCACGGAGGAGATCGTCATGAGCGATCCCTTCGGCGGCGTCTACAAGAAGCTCGTCGTGCAGGACGACAAATTGGTCGGCGCCTGCCTGTACGGCGACACGGTGGATGGCAGCTGGTACTTCCAACTGCTGCGCGAGGGTCGCAGCATCGGCGAACTGCGCGACAAGCTGATGTTCGGCGAATCCAACATCGGCGACGTGGGCCACGAGGGCCACAGCAAGGCCGCGGCCATGCCCGACACGGCCGAGGTCTGCGGCTGCAACGGCGTGAGCAAGGGCCAGATCTGCAAGGCCATCCAGGACAAGGGCCTGTTCACGCTGGACGAGGTGCGCAAGCACACCAAGGCCAGCGCGAGCTGCGGCTCCTGCACGGGTCTCGTGGAGCAGATCCTGATGTTCACGGCCGGCGGCGACTACTCGGCCACGCCCAGAAAAAAGGCGCTGTGCGGCTGCACCGAGGCCAGCCACCAGGAGGTGCGCGATGCCATCCGTGCACACAAGCTGCTCGACCATGCCGCGGTCTACGCCACGCTGGACTGGCGCACGCCCAATGGCTGCGCGAGCTGTCGGCCGGCCATCAACTACTACCTGATCAGCACCTGGCCCAAGGAAGCCCGGGACGACCCGCAGAGCCGCCTCGTCAACGAGCGCAGCCACGCCAACATCCAGAAGGACGGCACCTACTCCGTGGTGCCGCGCATGTGGGGCGGCTGCACCACGGCCGACGAACTGCGCCGCATCGCCGACGCCGTGGACAAGTACCGCATCCCGACCGTCAAGGTGACCGGCGGCCAGCGCATCGACCTGCTGGGCGTCAAGAAGGAAGACCTGCAGGACGTGTGGCGCGACATCGGCATGCCCTCGGGCTTTGCCTATGGCAAGTCGCTGCGCACGGTGAAGACCTGCGTGGGCTCGGAGTGGTGCCGCTTCGGCACGCAGGACTCGACCCGCATGGGCCAGGATCTGGAGCGCGCGCTGTGGGCCATGTACTCGCCGCACAAGGTCAAGCTGGCCGTCTCGGGCTGCCCGCGCAACTGCGCCGAGGCCGGCATCAAGGACGTGGGCGTGATCGGCGTGGACTCGGGCTGGGAGATCTATGTCGGCGGCAACGGCGGCATCAAGACCGAGGTGGCGCAGTTCCTCGTCAAGCTCAAGACGGCCGAAGAGGTGATGCAGTACACGGGCGCCTTCCTGCAGCTGTACCGGCTGGAAGGCTGGTACCTGGAGCGCACGGCGCACTACCTGGCCCGCGTGGGGCTGGACCATGTGAAACAGCGCGTGGTCGATGACGCGCCCGGCCGCCAGGCCCTTTGGGAACAGCTGCAGTTCGCGCTGGACGGTGCGCCGGACCCCTGGTTGGAGTCGGTGCGCGCCGCCGTCGACGTGCGCCAGTTCCACCCGCTGACCCCGGCGCCGCTGGCTGCCGGTGTGCTGTGAAGGAGATCGCCATGCCCGAACGCAGTACCGAGTGGACCCCCATCTGCCGCGTCGACGACATCCCGCCGCTGGGTGCGCGCCGCGTGGCCCGCGCGCGCGGCCTGGACGTCGCGGTGTTCCGCAACGACCACGACGCGGTGTTCGCCCTGCTCGACCGCTGCCCGCACAAGGGCGGGCCACTGAGCCAGGGCATCGTGTTCGGCACCCAGGTGACCTGCCCGCTGCACAGCTGGAACATCGCGCTGGACGGTGGCCAGGCCTGTGCGCCCGACGAGGGCTGCACGCCGCACTTCGCCGTGCATGTGGCCGACGGCCTGGTGCACCTGGACGCCCAGGAGCTGGCCACGCACGCCACCGAGCCGACGCGGCCGCCGGCCGGCCCCTGCGCCCGCTGATGCCCGCCGTGCACGCCGAAACGCGCTCGACCTGCCCCTACTGCGGCGTGGGCTGCGGGGTGCTCATCGCCTCCCGGGACGGACAGATCACGGGCGTGCGCGGCGATCCGGACCATCCTGCCAACTTCGGCCGGCTGTGCACCAAGGGCTCGACGCTGCACCTGACCGCGACCGCGGAAGTCACGCGCCAGACCCGCTTGCTGCAGCCCCTGCAGCGCGCCGAGCGCACCGCGGTGCCACAGCCGCTGGATTGGAACGCGGCGCTGGACACCGCGGCCCGGCGCTTCGCCCACGTGATCGCGGACCACGGGCCCGATGCCGTGGGCTTTTACCTGTCGGGCCAACTGCTGACCGAGGACTACTACGTCTTCAACAAGCTGGCCAAGGGCCTCATCGGCACCAACAACCTGGACACCAACTCGCGCCTGTGCATGAGCAGCGCGGTGGCGGGCTACAAGCAGACGCTGGGCGTGGATGCGCCGCCCGCCTGCTACGAGGACCTGCAGCATGCCGCTTGTCTGTTCATCGTGGGCAGCAACACGGCCTGGGCGCACCCCATCCTGTTTCGCCGCATCGAGGACGCGCGGCGCGCCAACCCGGCCATGAAGACCGTGGTGGTGGACCCGCGCCGCACCGCCACCTGCGAGATCGCCGACCTGCACCTGGCGCTGCAGCCCGGCACCGACGTGATGCTGTTCCACGGCATGCTGCACCTGATGCTGTGGGAGGGCTGGACGCGGCCCGACTACATCGCCGCCCACACCAGTGGCTTCGAGGCCCTGAAGGCCCTGGTGCGCGACTGCACGCCCGACAAGGTGGCGCAGGTCTGCGGCATCGCCCAGCACGATCTGCGGGAGGCCGCCCGCTTGTTCGCCACCTCGCCCGCCACCTTGAGCCTGTACTGCATGGGCATGAACCAGTCCTCCAGCGGCACGGCCAAGAACGCGGCGCTGATCAACCTGCACCTGGCCACGGCCCAGATCGGGCGAGCCGGCGCAGGCCCGTTCTCGCTGACCGGCCAGCCCAATGCCATGGGCGGGCGCGAGGTCGGCGGGCTGTCCAACCTGCTGCCAGCGCACCGCGACATGGCCAATGCCGCGCATCGCGCCGAGGTGGCCGCGTTCTGGGGGGTGGACCGCATTCCCGCCACGCCGGGCAAGAGCGCCATCGAGATGTTCCAGGCCGCGGCCGACGGCGAGATCCGCGCGCTCTGGATCGCCTGCACCAATCCCGCCCAGTCCATGCCCGACCAGGCCACGGTGCGCCGCGCGCTGCAGCGTGCGGAGTTCGTGGTGGTGCAGGAGGCCTTTGCCGGCACCGCCACCTGCGCTTTCGCCGACCTGCTGCTGCCCGCCACGACCTGGGGCGAAAAGGAGGGCACGGTCACCAACAGCGAACGGCGCATCTCGCGCGTGCGGGCGGCCGTGCCGCCCGCAGGCATGGCGCGGCACGACTGGCGCATCGCGACCGACTTCGCACAGCGCCTGGCGGGCCGGCTTGGGCGCGGCACGCCGCTGTTTGCGTACGAGACGCCGGAGTCGGTCTGGAACGAACACCGCGAAACCACGCGCGGCCGCGACCTGGACATCACGGGAATGGACTACGCCATGCTGGAGCGCGCACCGCAGCAATGGCCGCTGCCCACGGGGGCCAGCCAGGGGCGCGCACGCCTGTACGAGGACGGCCGCTTCGCCACCGACGACGGCCGCGCGCGCTTTGCCGCGACGGCCTACCAGCCCGTGGCCGAGCCGCGCGAAGCGCGCTACCCATTCGCACTGAACACCGGCCGGCTGCGCGACCAATGGCATGGCATGAGCCGCACGGGCACGCTGGGCCGGCTGTTCGGCCATGTGCCCGAACCCGTGGTGCAGATGCACCCGCAGGACATGGCCCGCCGGCAACTGGCCGACGGCGACCTGGTCTACGTGACATCGCGGCGCGGCAGCATCGTCGTGCCGGTGGCCGGCTGCGCCGAGCTGGGCTTGTCGCAGGCCTTCATGGCCATGCACTGGGGGCCGGAGTACCTGGGCGGGCGCAGCAGCACCGGCGGCCCCCTGGCCGGCGTGAACGCGCTGACCACCGCCGCGCATTGCCCCATCTCCAAGCAGCCCGAGCTCAAGCACACCGCGGTCAAGATCCTCAAGGCCGAGCTGCCCTGGTCCTTGCTGGCCATGGCCTGGTTGCCGCAGGACGAGGCCCTCACGGTGCGCGCGCACCTGCGCGCACTGGCGGACGACCTGCCCTTCGTGAGCTGCGTCCCGTTCGGTGCAACCGGCACGGGCGCGGCACGCACCGGCGTGCTGCTGCGCGCGGCCGGCCAAGCAGCGCCGGACGGCAACCTGCTCGCGCAGATCGAGCAGCTGCTGGGCCTGTCCGGCCTGGACACACTGCGCTATGCCGACGCGCGCCGCGGCCAGCGTCGCGCCGTCCGGCTCCAACGCGACGGCGCGACCGCCCATGTGGTCGGCGCGCTGCTGGCCGGCGACACGCGCGCCGAAACCTGGATCCGCGCGCTGCTGCAGGACCAGTTGCCGGCACAGGACTTCGGCCGGCAGCTGCTGTCGTTCCAGGCCCTGGCGCCGGCCGGCGTCCAGGCCCGCGGCAAGCTCGTGTGCAGCTGCCTGGGCGTCAGTGCGTCGGCCATCGACGAGAAACTGGCGCAGTGCAGCGGCAGCGGCGCGCAGCGCCTGGCCGCGCTGCAGGATGCGCTGCAGTGCGGCACCCGCTGCGGCTCCTGCCTGCCCGAACTCCAGCGCATGGTGCGCGCGACGGAACAGGTGGCGTGAACGCCGCCCGGCCGCCAGCAGGCGCTCGCACCGCAGGCGAAGCGAAGGGACGCCGGTGAGTGCCGCGTTCGTTGCCGATGGCATAAGCCGACTCACGAATCGGCATAAGCCCTGCGGGACAATCGCAGCACCCATGGGAAGCATTGCACACTACATCAAGGAAATCGGCCGTGGCGCGCGAGGCGCCAAGCCGCTCGCGCGCGAGCAGGCGGCCGATCTGTTCGGCCAGATCCTGGACGGCACGGTCACCGACCTGGAGATCGGTGCCTTCTGCCTGGCCATGCGCGTGAAGGGCGAGACCACACCCGAGATGGCGGGCTTCCTGGACGCCACGCATGCACGCTTGGCCAAGTTGCCGGCCAGCGACCGGCCCGTCGTCGTGCTGCCCAGCTACAACGGCGCGCGCAAGCTGCCGGTGCTGACACCCTTGCTGGCGCTGCTGCTCGCGCGCGAAGGCCTGCCGGTGCTCGTGCACGGCAGCGCCACAGAAGCCAGCCGCGTGCGGGCCAGCGAGGTGCTGGCGCTGCTCGACGTGCCGGCCCGCACCACGCTGCACCCGATCGCCAGCGGCGAGGTGGCGGTGGTCGGCACCGAGCTGCTGCACCCCGGCCTCAAGCGCCTGCTCGACGTGCGCCGCGTGATCGGCCTGCGCAATGCCGGCCACAGCGTGGTCAAGCTCATCCAGCCCATCGCCGGCCCCGCCGTCGTCGTAGGCAGCTACACCCATCCGGCTTTCGCGACCGTCATGGCCGAACTGTTCGAGCTGCTGGACATGACCGCCTTGCTCTCGCGCGGGCTGGAAGGCGAAGTCGTCAGCGATCCACGCCGCACCCCTCAGCTCGACGGCTTCGTGCATGGCCGGCCCGTGGCCTT
>DATKFT010000459.1:0-4135 GCA_035544335.1 Pseudorhodoferax sp. | reverse complement strand
AGGTACTGGTTGATCAGCAGCGAGGTGCTCAGCGAGACCGTGAAGGTCAGGCCGTCGGGCGCGGCCTTGGCCACGGCGTCGGTGCCGATGATGCCGGCCGCGCCGCCCCTGTTGTCCACGATCACGGGCTGGCCCAGGCGTGGGCTCAGCTTGTCGGCCAGCATGCGGGCCATGGCGTCGGTGGCGCCGCCCGCGTTGAAGGGCACGATGATCTTGATGGGCCGCGCGGGCCAGCCGGACTGGGCGCGCACGAACGGCGCGGCGATGAGGCCGCCGCCCAGGGTCAGCAGGGTGCGGCGGGAAGCAAAGCGGGTCATGGAACTCTCTCTGGTGGAGCGATGGGTCTCAGCGGGTGGCGCCCAGCCACTCCGCGAGCACCGCATCGCGGTCGGCGCCCAGTTGCGGCGGCGGCCGGCGCACAGGCAGGCGCTCGCCGTCCAGGCGATAGGGTGGGGCCAGCACATGGGTGCTGCCGGCCACGGGATGGGGTTGCTGCGTCACGAGCCCGCCGTCGGCCGTGCGCTGCGAGCTCAGCGCTTCCAGCAGGCCCAGCACCTCGCCGCAGGGAATGCCGGCCTTGCTCATCGCGGCGATGAGCTGGTCGCGCTTGCGGCTGCCGATCTCCTTGTACAGCTCGGGCAGCAGCGCGTCGCGGTGCTGGCCGCGGCCCAGGTTGGTCTTGAAGCGCTCGTCGGCGGCCAGGTCGGGGCGCTGCAGCGCGTCCACGCACAGGCGCTCGAACTGCGCGTTGTTGCCCACGCTGATGATGACCGGGCCGTCGGCCGCGTCAAACACGCCGTAGGGCACGATGGACGGGTGGGCGTTGCCGTACTTGGGCGGGTCCTCGCCCAGGAACAGGGCCTCCAGGCCGCTGTAGGACGTGATCATGAGCCCGCAGTCGTACAGCGCCATCTCCACATGGCGGCCCTGGCCGGTCTTCTCGCGCTGGAACAGCGCGGCCAGCACGGCCTGGGCGCTGGCCATGCCGGTCATGAGGTCGACCGCGGCGATGCCGAACTTGAGCGGGCCCTGGCCCGCCTCGCCGTTCATGGCCATGATGCCGGCCTGGCCCTGGATCACGAGGTCGTAGCCCGGGCGCTTGGCCTCGGCGCCGCCGCGGTTGTAGCCCGTCACCGAGCAGTACACCAGGCGCGGGTTGATGGCGCGCAGCTGCTCGTAGCCCAGGCCCATCTTCTCCATGCCGCCGGTCTTGAAGTTCTGCACCAGCACGTCGGCCTTGGCCACGAGCTCGCGCGCGAGCGCCTGGCCCTCGGCCGAGGCCAGGTCCAGCGTGATGGACCGCTTGTTGCGGTTCATGCTGTTGAAGTAGGTGGTCTCGGTCTTGCCCACGCGCATGCCCCAGTCGCGCGTGTCGTCGCCGCGCTCGGGGTGCTCGATCTTGACCACGTCGGCGCCGAAGTCGCCCAGCACCTGGGCGCACAGCGGCCCGGCCAGCACGCGCGAGAAGTCGAGCACGCGCACGCCGGCCAGCGGCAGTCCCGAGGAAGTTGCGGTCATGGAAAAGGTCTCCGTTGCGTTGTGGTGGGGATGCGCGATTGTCAACGCCGCCGCAGCGCGGCGAAGTCGGCCTGGCGCTTGTGCAGGAAGGCGCCAATGCCTTCCTGGGCCTCGTCGTCGCCCTGGCTTTCCACCATGGACGCGGCCTCCTGTTCGAGCTGGGCGTCCAGTGTGTTCGCATGGGCGGCGCGGCACAGGGCCTTGATGCGTGCGCTGGCGCGGTCCGGGCCCTCGGCCAGCCTGGCGCCCAGCGCAATGGCCTCGGCTTCGGCGCGGCCGGCATCGACCAGGCGGTTGACGGCGCCCAGTGCGTGCAACCGCTCGGCCGTGATGCGCTCGCCTGTCAGGCACAGCTCGGTCAGCAGCTGGCGCGAGACGAACTCGGCCAGGAAGGACGTGAGCCCGCCGTCGGGCGTGAGGCCGACCTTGATGTAGCTCGCGCTGAAGAAGGCCGCGCGCGAGGACACCAGCAGGTCGCAGGCTAGCGCCAGCGACAGGCCGGCACCGGCGGCGCCGCCTTCGACGGCCGCGATCACGGGTTTGCCGCTGTCGCGGATGCGGCGCACGAAGCCGTGCAGCTGCTCGAGCCGCTGGCGGCGTTCCGCGGGCGGCATCTCACGGCGCGTGATGAGCTGGTTCAGGTTGCCGCCCGCGCAGAAGAAGTCGCCCGCGCCGGTCAGCACCACGGCACCGACCGTGGGGTCGGCCTCGGCCTCGGCCAGGGCCTGGGTGGCGGCCAGGTAGAACTCGGACGACAGCGCGTTGCGCGCGGCCGGGTTGTTGTTGACGAGGACCAGCACGGCGCCTTCGCGGCGCGTGAGCAGGGCTTGGGTGGTCATGTTTGTGCTCCTCCGGGTGGATGGTTGGTGTTCGTTGTTCAGCCGCGCGAGCGCTGTGGCCCAGACGGCAGGCGGCGCAGACACGCGTTCTCCGGGGCACGCTCGCGGGCGCCGTCGGTGGCCGGGAAGCGTCGCACTCGCCCGCCGATGGAGCGGCTTGCCAGCAGGCGCTGGGCCGCAAATGGCCCCTGCGCCCGCATGTCAGCACCACCTGCCTCACGGTGCGCGGGTGCGAGAGCGCACGACCGGCGCGTCCGCACTTGTGCGTCACGCCCGTATCGGGCGGTGGTCGTGGGCTTGCGGGCGCAGGCACCATTCGCGGTGGCGATGAGCGGATGTCTGGCGCACCGGTCGTTCAAGGGCGTGGCGCTGGAACAGCCGCACCGGTCCCCGCGAGCGTGGGCCTTCGAGCCCAGGCACGCTGCCGCCGCCTGGGCGCGCCGCCCCACCCGCGTCAAGCTCACGCAGCGCGCCCCAGATCGATATAGCGCTGCAGGTGGAAGTCCTCGTCGCCGAGCTGGTGGTCGATCATCACGAGCCGCTTGGCATAGTGCGCCAGCGGCAGTTCCCAGGTCATGCCGATGCCGCCGTGCAGCTGGATGGCCTCCTCGGCCACCAGCGTGCCCACGCGGCCGATCGTGAACTTGGCGGCCGAGACGGCCTTCTCGCGCGCCACGCGCTCGCTGCCTTCCAGCGCGGCGGCCGCGTTGATGACGGCCGAACGTGCCTGCTCGATCTCCAGCAGCACATCGGCCATGCGGTGCTGCAGGGCCTGGAAGCTGCCGATCGGCACGCCGAACTGCTTGCGCGTGCGCAGGTACTCCAGCGTGTCCTGGCGTGCCACGTCCATCGCGCCCAGCGCCTCGGCGCACAGCGCCAGCACGCCGCGGCCCACGGCGTGTTCGATGGTGGCCAGGGCCTGGCCCTCGGCGCCCAACAGCGCGTCGGCCGGCACGCTGGCATTGGCCAGCGTGAGCTCGGCGACGCGGCCGCCGTCCACCGTGGTGGAGCCGCGCACCGACAGGCCGGCGGTGCCGGCCGGCACCAGGAACAGCGACAGGCCGCCGGCCGTGCGCGCCGAGACCACGAACAGCGCCGCGGCCTCACCCTGCTGCACCATGGACTTGGCGCCGTTCAGCCGCCAGCCCGCGTCGGTCTTCTCGGCCGTGGTCGCCACCTGGTCCAGTGCATGGCCGCTGCCCGGCTCGCCGTGCGCGAAGGCCGCGATCGTGCTGCCGTCGATGATCTTCTCCAGCAGGCCGCGCTGCACGGCGTTGCCGGCCTGGGCGATGGCGCTGCCCGCGAGCACGGCGCTGCCCAGCAGCGGCTCCACCACGAGGCCGCGGCCCAGGGCCTCGAAGACGACCGCGATGTCGAAGCCGGTGCCGCCGTAGCCGCCCTCGGCCTCGCCGAACAGCGCGCCGATGGCGCCGAGTTCGGCGAACTGCTGCCACTGCGCGGGGCTGTAGCCCTCGGGCGACTTCGTGATGCGGTGGCGCGCCTCGATGCCGTACTGCTCGGCCACGTAGCGGTTCAGCGTGTCCGCCAGCATGCGGCGGTCTTCGGTGTGTTCGAAGTTCATGCGGTGCCTCCTTACAGCCCCAGGATCATCTTGGAGATGATGTTGCGCTGGATTTCATTGGAGCCGCCGAAGATCGACAGCTTGCGATTGTTGAAGTAGCTCAGCGCAGCGGCGGGCGCTTCCTCGGCGCCCGGGTGCCAGCCGTCGGCGCCGGCCAGCGCACGCGCCTGCGGGCCCATCGCGCGGCGCAGCAGCG
>DATKFT010000458.1:0-1897 GCA_035544335.1 Pseudorhodoferax sp. | reverse complement strand
CTGCCGATGCCCAGCATTTCGCGGCCGAGTTCGTCGGCCGCTTCGAGCGCGAACGGCCCGAACTCGGGGCGATCGCGCTGACCACCGACAGCTCCATCCTCACGGCCATCGCCAACGACTACGGCTACGAGCACGTGTTCGCGCGCCAGGTGCGCGCGCTCGGCCTGGCCGGCGACGTGCTGCTGGCGATCTCCACCAGCGGCAATTCGCCCAGCGTGCTGGCCGCGGTCGAGGCCGCGCATGCGCGCGAGATGACGGTGGTGGCGCTGACCGGGCGCGGCGGCGGCAAGATGGCCGGCGCACTGCGCGAGACCGACGTGCATGTCTGCGTGCCGCATGACCGCACCGCGCGCATCCAGGAGGTGCATCTGCTGACCCTGCACTGCCTGTGCGATGGCGTGGATGCCCAGTTGCTAGGTGATCAGGAAAGTCTATGAATCTGAGTTCCAAACGTTTCGTGCTGCTGTCGCTGGCCACGGCCGCCCTCGCGGGCAGCCTGTCGGCCTGCGTTCCGCTGGTGGTCGGCGGCGGCTTCGCCAGCGGCGTGATGGTCGCGGCCGACCGCCGCACCTCGGGTGCGCAGCTGGAAGACCAGGGCATCGAGATGCGCGCCAGCAGCCGGCTCAAGGAGGGCCTGGGCGAGGGTTCGCGCGTCAGCGTGACCAGCTACAACCGCCAGGTGCTGCTGACCGGCGAGGTGGCGCGCACCGAGGACATCCAGCGCGCCGAGCAGATCGCCGCCCGTGTGGAGAACGTCAACAGCGTGGTCAACGACCTCGTGGTCGGCCTGCCCGCCACCTTGACGCAGCGCTCCACCGACGCACTGATCACGAGCAAGGTCAAGGCCTCCTTGATCGATGCGAAGGATCTGCAGGCCAATGCCTTCAAGGTCACGACCGAGCGCAACGTGGTGTACTTGATGGGCCGCGTCACGCCGCGCGAGGCCAACCGCGCGACCGAGATCGCGCGTGGCGTGAAGGACGTGGCCAAGGTCGTGCGCGTGTTCGAGACGCTGACCGAGGAAGAGCTCGCGCGCCTGGGGCAGACGCCACCGCCACCACCGCCTGCGCAGCCAGCCAAGTAAGTCAAGTCGGCCGGCAGGCTTGGAAACCAGGGCGCCCTTCGGCGCCCTGTTTCATTTCAGGCGTGTGATCAGGCTCGAGGTGTCGAAGCGCTGGCCGCCGGCCTGCTGCACGTCGGCGTAGAACTGGTCCACCAGCGCCGTGACCGGCAGCCGCGCGCCGTTGCGCTTGGCCTCGTCGAGCACCAGACCCAGGTCCTTGCGCATCCAGTCCACCGCGAAGCCGAAGTCGAACTTGCCTTCGACCATGGTCTTGCCGCGGTTTTCCATCTGCCAGCTCTGCGCCGCGCCCTTGCTGATCACGCCCAGCACCTGTTCCAGGTCCAGCCCGGCGCGCTGGCCGAAGGCGATGGCCTCCGACAGGCCTTGCACCAGGCCGGCGATGCAGATCTGGTTGACCATCTTGGCCAGCTGGCCCGAGCCGCTGGCGCCCAGCAGCACGATGGAGCGCGAGAACACCTGCGCGACGGGCTCGATGCGCGCGAAGGGCTCTGCATCGCCGCCGCACATGACGGTCAGCATGCCGTTCTGGGCGCCGGCCTGGCCGCCGGAGACGGGGGCGTCGACGAAGTGCACGCCGGCCGCGCGGGCCTGGGCGTGCAGTTCGCGGGCCACGTCGGCCGAGGCCGTGGTGTGGTCCACGAACACGGTGTCCTTGCCCATGCCGGCGAAGGCGCCGTCGGCGCCGAGCACCACGGAGCGCAGGTCGTCGTCGTTGCCGACGCAGCAGAACACGATGTCGGCGCCGGCTGCGGCTTCACGTGGCGTGGCGGCGGACTGGCCCTTGAATTCGGCGACCCAGGCCTGGGCCTTGGC
>DATKFT010000457.1:0-6037 GCA_035544335.1 Pseudorhodoferax sp. | reverse complement strand
GCGCGGCGATGCCGTAGGCCCTGGCCTCGGCGCCGGACAGTTCCCGCCCGGTCAGCACGAGGTCGGCCGCGACCGCCCGGCCGGCCAGGCCGATCAGCCGCTGGCTGCCGCCCTGCCCCGCGATGACACCGATGCCGGTCTCGGGCAATGCGAAGCGCGCATCCTCGGCCGCGACGATGAGGTCGCAGTACAGGGCCAGCTCGAAGCCCCCGCCCACGGCGTAGCCGCGCACGGCCGCGATGATGGGCTTGGGCAGCCGGCGGATGCGGTCCAGATCGTCGAGCCAGCCGTCTAAGATGGCCTGCACGCCGTTCAGCCGGGCCACGTCGACGAGGTCGGCGCCCACGCAGAAATGCGTGGGCGTTCCGGCGAGCACGACGCAGCGCACGCTGTCGTCGGCCACCGCGTCCGACAGGGCCGCGAGCAAGGCCCGGCCCAGCGCGGCAGACATGGGGTTGCCGCGGCGCGGCTGCCCGGTCATGGTCAGCACGCGCACCGCGCCGTGCTGCTCCACGTGCAAGAGGTCCTGGCTCACTGGAGCACCTTGGGGAGGCCCAGCGGTGCTCATTGCATGACCTCCGCCGGGTAGGCGCCGACCTCGCGCACGAGCGGCGCGAAGTCCATCTGCGCGAGCACGTCGCGCTGCAGGTCCACGCCCGGTGCGACCTCGGTCAGCGCCACGCCGGCCGGCGTGAGCTCGAAGGTGGCGCGCTCGGTGATGTAGAGCACGCGCTGGCCGCGCCGAAGGGCCTGCGCCCCGCTGAACGTGATGTGCGCCACGGCCTCGACGAGCTTGCGGATGCGGCCGTGTTGCTGCACCTGGAGCCGGCCCGCCTCCACCCGGACCTGGCTGCCCTTGGCGTCGAAGGTGCCGCAGAAGACGACGGTCTTGGCGTTCTGCGAGATGTCGATGAAGCCGCCCGGGCCGTTGACATTGCCGTTGAGCTTGGAGACGTTGACATTGCCCGCGCCGTCCATCTCGGCCATGCCGAGGAAGGCCATGTCCAGGCCGCCTCCGCTGTAGAAGTCGAACTGCGAGGGCGAGTCGATGATCACGGCCGGATGGTGGGCCATGCCGAACAGGTCGTCGTCGATCATGTGGCCACCGTGGATGCCCTGCTCGATCGTCATCCAGTAGTCGGCGGCGCGCCCGTTCTCGGCGATCAGCGAGGCCACCATGGCCGAGGCGCCGAAGCCGAAGTTCAGGCTGTCGCCGGCGCGCAGCTCGCGTGCCGCGCGCCGCGCGATGATGCGCTTGAGCAGATCGGTCGAGGCCGGCGGCTTCTGGAACGCGCCGCTGTGGCCGACCAGCGAGGGGTCGAAGCTGCCGCGGTAGGTCTGCATCTGCTGCGGCACCACGACGACGGCGTCCACGAGCGCGCCCGGGATGGCGACGCTGCGCGGCCCCAGCTGGCCGGCGGGCACGATCTCGCGCACCTGCGCGATCACCTTGCCACCGCTGTTGTGCGCGGCCAGCGCGACCGCGTAGCCGTCCAGGTCGGCGGGCTCCTGCTCCAGCGAGATGTTGCCCGCCGTGTCGGCGTAGGTGCCGCGCACGATGCCGATGTCCACGCCGAAGGGCTTGTAGCGCAGGTACTCCCTGGCGTCGAGCTCCAGCAGCTCGACCAGCTCGTCGCGCGCGGCCTCGTTCATGCGGCCGCCCCCGAAGCGCGGATCGACGAAGGTGCCCAGGCCCACATGGCTGATGAGTCCGGGCCGTCCCGCGCCGATCTCGCGCAGCAGGTGGGCGATCACGCCACCGGGCAGGGAGTAGGCCTCGATCCGGTTCTCGCGGGCCAGCGCCTGCATGCGCGGCGACCAGGTCCAGTGCCCGCCGACCACGCGCCGGACCATGCCCTCGTGGGCGAAGCGGTTGGAGCCGCGCTCGCTGCGGTCGCCCAGGCCCAGCGAGTGCACGAGCGTGAGGCCACGCGCACCCTGGCCGGCCAGGAAGCGCTGTTCGATCGCCGCGAACACCGCATCGGGCTCGACCAGTCCGCCACCGGACCCGGTGACCGCCACCGTGGCACCGTCCTGCACCAGTGCGGCCGCCTGTGCGGCCGACATCGTCTTGTCTCGCATGGCCTGCCCCTTACTTGAGCTGCAGCTTGGTCACGATGTCGCTGTAGAACTTGAACTCGCGGTCCAGTTCGGGCGCGAGCTTCTCGCCGTCCTCGTTGACGAGCCCCAGGTACTGGCGCGCGAAGAACTGCTGGTAGTTGGGCTCCTGCGTGACCTTCTGCACCACGTCCTTGAGCCGTGCGAGCACGTTCGCAGGCGTGCCCTTGGGCGCGGCCAGCGCGCGCCAGGTCCCCAGCTGCAGGTCGATGCCGCGCTCCTTGAAGGTCGGCACCTCGGGGAACTCCTTCAGGCGCTCGGCGGCCATCACGCCCAGCAGGCGGAACTTGCCGGCCTTCACATAGGTGCCCGCCTCGCCCGTGGTCGCAAAGCCGCCTTCGACCTGCTTGCCCAGGATGGCCGTCATCTCGGGACCGGCGCCCACGTAGGGGATGTTGTTGAAGCTCAGGCCGGTCTTCTCTTCGAGCGCGATGGCCGCCAGGTGGTAGGTCGCGCCCTTGCCCGAGTTCGCCAGGGCCACCTCGCCGGGCCTGGCCTTGGCCTTGGCCAGCACGTCCTCGAGCACCTTGTAGGGCGAATCGGCCGGGACGACCAGCACGATGGGGTCGATGTTCAGGCGCGCGATGTAGGTGAAGTCCTGGGACCGCGCCTTGCCGATGCCCTGCAGGTAGGCCAGGTTGATCTCCGGCGTCACCATGGTCAGCTTGTAGCCGTCCGCCGGCGCGCGCGCGCCCTCGGAATGCCCGATCGCGCCGGCCGCACCGGGGCGGTTGACCACGATCATGCCCTGCGCGAGATGGCGCCCCGCGGCGTCGGCGAACGCGCGGCCCACCGCATCGGTGCCGCCGCCCACGGCGAACGGAACCAGCAGCTCGACGGGCCGGCTCGGGTAGTCGCTGGCCGCGGCGCCAGCGGCCCACAGGGCGATCGCGGATGCGCCGGACACGGCGCGCAGGAATGCAGAACGGGGCATGGAACGGAACTCCACAGAACGATGGGTTGAAGAATTGAACCGATTCAACAAACCAGATTTGAACCGATTCAATTTCTCCGCGTAACCTGGGAGTAACCCGTAGGCGCAGGCCAGCCTGGCGCGCATGGCCCGCTGCGCCGGGCCGCCGTCCGCAGGGGAAGGTATGCTTGCCGGCTGTTTGAACCGGCCCACCGCTCCCACGTGCTGCTACCTCGAAGAGTGACCCTGAAAGATGTGGCCCGCGAGGCTGGCGTCTCCACCGGCACCGTTTCCATGGTGCTCAACGACAGCCCCCGCATCGCCGCCACGACGCGCGAACATGTGCGCGAGGTCATGCGCAGCTTGGGCTATGTCTACGACCGCTCCGCCGGCAACCTGCGCAACCGCACCAGGTCCCGCATCGTGGGGGTGTCGATCTGCGACCTCGTGAACCCCTACTACGCCGACGTGCTGGCAGGCATCCAGGAAACCGTGGACAAGCTGGGCCGCGTGCCGGTGCTGGGCAACTGCGCGGAGTCGGTGCCGCGCCAGCTCCGCTTCCTGGAGACCCTGCGCGAGTACAACGTGGAAGGCCTGATCGTGACGCCGGCCATCGGCACGCCCAAGGCCGACCTGCAACAGGTGGTCGACTGGCATCTGCCCGTCGTGCAGGTCACGCGCCTCGTGACGGGCGTCGACACGGACTATGTGGGCATCAACAACCGCATGGGCGCGCAGATCGCGGTCGCCCATCTGGCCGCGCTGGGCCACACACGGATCGCCTACATCGGCCACACGCGGCGCACGACGACCGGCCGCGACCGGCTGGCCGGCTTCAACGCGGGCCTCAAGGCCGCGCGCCTGGTGGCCGACGCAGAGCTGTTCGTGGAATCGCAGGTGACGCGCGAGGGCGGCGCGCAGGCCGTGGCCCAGCTTTTCGGGCACCGCCGGCGCCCCACCGCGCTGGTCTGTTTCAACGACGTGATCGCGTTCGGCGCCATGCTGGGCCTGCGCCAGCTCGGCCTGGAGCCCGGACGCGACTGCGCCGTGGTCGGCATCGACAACGTCACGGAGGCGGCGCTGTGGAAGCCCGCGCTGACCTCGGTGGCCGTGGACGCCGACCGCATCGGGCAGGAAGCCGGCCGCCTGCTCATGCGCCGGCTGGAGTCGCCCGACCTGCCGACGGAGCGCGTCGTGCTCGACCCGCAGCTGGTGGTGCGCGAGTCCTGCGGGTCGGCGCGCTAAGGGGCCGAGGCAGCGGCCGTCGCGCCCCCTCTCCCCATCTTCCCATCGCAGCTTGGCCTGCGCCCGGCCTCATCCAGCGACGTAGCGCCACAGCAGTGCCACGCCGGAGCACAGCACGACCACGCTGACGATGCGCGTGAACTGCGCACGCGACAGGCTCCAATGGATGCGCCGCCCCGCCGCCGTGCCGAGCAGCATCGCCGGCACCAGCAGCGCGGCCAGCACGAGCAGAGCCCGGTCGGCATAGACACCCGCCAGCAGGAACAGCACGACCCGCGTCAACGTGGACAGCCCGATCAGCGTGGACTGCGTCACGCGGATGCGGTCGCTGGCCGTGATGCGCCCTGCCAGGTAGATCGCGTAGACGAAGCCGCCGCTGCCGAACAGGGCGGAGAACACGCTGCCTGCCAGGCCGAACGGCAGGGCTGCGCGCGGCGTGAACTGCGTGGCCGGTCGCAGCCCGCTCAGCGAATACAGCGCATAGAGCACGGCAAAGACGCCGAGCGCGAGCAGCAAGGCCTGCGGCCGTCCGAGCAACAGGATGGCGGCACCGCCCAGGCTGCCCAGCGCCATGGCCGGCACGATGCGCCGCAACTCCGCGGTGTCGGCCGACCGCCCATCGCGGGCGACATTGACGGCGGCCGCCGCGAAGTCCAGCAGCGCCAGCAGCGGCACGATGGTGGCCACGGGCACGAAGTGCGCGAGCACCGGCCCGGCGACCAGTGCGGTGCCGAAGCCTGCGAGGCCGAAGACCACATAGGCCAGCGCCACGCCCAGGCCGATGGCGAGCAGGTCCAGCGGGGCGAGCGGCAGGCTGGCCAGAACGGCCGCAAAGAAGGAGTTCACCGGTGTGCGAAAGAAGGAGGGAACGAAGAGCTCCCGCCAATCTATCGGTCCGCGCCCCGTTTCGCCAATACAGAATGCGGCGCGCGACGATCTCGAAATCAGCTGGCCGGCCCCGCCTGCGGGCCCAGCGCCTGGACCAGCGCCTCGGCGAAGCGCTGCGCCAGCAGCGGTGCATCGCGCCGCCACAGGGCCAGCACCTGCGTCGTGCAGTCCGGCCCTTGCAGCGGCAGCACGCGCACGCCGTCGGGCGCGAGCCGCCCCATGGATGCGGGCACGATCGCGATGCCGAAGCCGCCCTGCACCAGCGCCAGCTGCGACCACTTGCGCGAGCGCACCGCGGCAGGTGCGGGCTGGAAGCCGGCGCCCCGGCACAACTCGGCCACCCGGTGGCCCAGCCCGCCGCGTTCCAGATGCGGCGTGGCGACGAACACTTCGTGGCGCAGCGCGTCCATGCGCACCGCCGCTTGGCACGACAGCGCATGCGCGGACGGCAGCGCCACCACCAGCGGCTCGTCGTACAGCGGCGCGTAGTGCACATTGCCGTAGCGGCGCAGGATGGGTGAACGTGCGAGCCCCACATCGGCGCGGCCCTCGTGAATCTCCAGCGCCTGCTGCTCCGAGGAAGCCTGCGAGACCTCGACCACCACACCCGGCTGCTGCGCGGCATGGCGCTGCAGCTGCGCGAGGATGGGGCCATGCAGCGGCACCGAACTCGAGTGCAGCAGCTGCAGCGTGCCCTGCGTGCCGCGCTGCGCGTTCGCCGCGCCGGCCACCGCGTCCTCCAGCGCCGCCAGGATGCGGCGCGCATCGGCATACAGCGAGCGGCCGGCGGGCGTCATGGCGAGGTGGCGCGCGTCGCGTTCGAGCAGCGGCACCTGCAGTTCACGCTCCATCTCGCGCACCTGGCGGCTCAAC
>DATKFT010000456.1:0-1517 GCA_035544335.1 Pseudorhodoferax sp. | reverse complement strand
CTCGAAGCCGAGATGGTGCGCGCCTTCATCGCCCAGAGCACGCCGGCCAAGATCCGCGCGCTGCGGCAGCACGTGGCGGCCGAGAAAAAGGCCATGGACGGCAACGACGTCGGCCAGCGCACCGAGCTGCTGGGCGACTTCCACGTGCGCATGGCCGAACTCATGGGCAACGAGGTGCTGGCCCAGCTGCTGGGCGAGCTGATCTCGCGTTGCGCGCTGATCACGCTGATGTACCAGTCCAGCACGGCCGCCGAGCATTCCCATGACGAGCATGCCGAAATCGTCACGGCCCTGGCCGGCGGCGACGCCGACCATGCCGTGCGGCTCATGCAGCAGCACCTGGACCACGTGGAAGCCGGCCTGACCTTCGACCGCGACATGCCGACCAGCGATCTTTCGATGGCCCTTTCCTCCGTATCCGCATGACCTACGACGCCACTGCCCCCTATCCCCGCGACCTGATCGGCTACGGTCGCACGCCCCCGCACGCCCGCTGGCCCGGCCAGGCCCGCGTGGCCGTGCAGTTCGTCCTCAACTACGAAGAGGGCGGCGAGAACTGCGTGCTGCATGGCGATGCCGCCAGCGAGCAGTTCCTGTCCGAAATGTTCAATCCGGCCGCCTACCCCGAGCGCCACATGAGCATGGAAGGCATCTACGAGTACGGCTCGCGCGCCGGTGTCTGGCGCATCCTGCGCGAGTTCGAGAAGCGCGGCCTGCCGCTGACCGTGTTCGGCGTGGCCACGGCCCTGCAAAAGCACCGCGAGCTGGCCCAGGCCTTCGACGAGCTGGGCCATGAAGTGGCCTGCCACGGCCTCAAGTGGATCCACTACCAGAACATTCCCGCCGAGGTCGAGCGCGAGCACATGCGCCAGTGCATGGAGATCTTCGGCGAGCTGTACGGCCACGATGGCGACCACGGCCTGGGCTGGTACACGGGCCGCGACAGCCCCAACACCCACCGCCTGGTGGCCGACGACGGCCGCTTCGCCTACGACAGCGACTACTACGGCGACGACCTGCCCTTCTGGATGAAGGTCGGCAAGAGCGACGGCAGCACCCGCAGCCAGCTCATCGTGCCCTACACGCTGGACTGCAACGACATGCGCTTCGCCCTGCCCCAGGGCTACTCGCACGCCGACCCGTTCTTCCAATACCTGAAGGACACGTTCGACGCCCTCTACGCCGAGGGCGATCCGGCCGGCGATGACTCCCCCAAGATGATGAGCATTGGCATGCACTGCCGCCTGCTGGGCCGCCCCGGCCGCATCACGGCACTGCAGCGCTTTCTGGACCACATCCAGCGGCACGACAAGGTCTGGGTCTGCCGCCGCATCGACCTCGCGCGCCACTGGGCGCACCACCATCCCGACAAGGAATAACGCAGCATGGCTCTGACGCTGGAACAACTCAATGCCGCCGACCTGGCCACCGCCACCGGTCTGCTCGACGGCCTGTACGAACACTCGCCCTGGATTGCCGAGGCCGCGCTGGCCCAGCGCCCCTTCCGCTCGCTGGCA
>DATKFT010000455.1:0-5753 GCA_035544335.1 Pseudorhodoferax sp. | reverse complement strand
GCGCTCAAGCGCAGCACCGAGCCGGTGGAACACCGCGAGGGCGGCGACCCGTCGAGCACGCGCAAGTCGCCCGGCCGCACCAAGTACGAGGCCATCACGCTGGAACGCGGCGTCACGCACGACACCGAGTTCGAGAAGTGGGCCAACAAGGTCTGGAACTTCGGCTCCGGCCTGGGCGCCGAGGTCTCGCTCAAGGACTTCCGCAAGGACCTGATCATCGAGGTCTACAACGAGGCCGGCCAGGTCGTGCTGGCCTACAAGGTCTACCGCGCCTGGGTCTCTGAGTACCAGGCCCTGCCCGACCTGGACGCCAACGCCAACGCCGTGGCGATCCAGACGCTCAAGCTCGAGAACGAGGGCTGGGAGCGCGACTACGACGTGGCCGAGCCGGCCGAACCCACGTTCAGCGAACCGGTATGAGCGCCGCGCCGGGCCGCCCCAAGCAAGCGCGCTCCCCTTCGGGGGGCAGCGAACCTCGCGCAGCGGGGAGCGTGGGGGTCACATGCGCCGCGCCGGGCCGCCCCAAGCAAGCTCGTGCCCGTTGGGGCGGACAACAGGCCGCAGGCCGAAGGGTGCCGTAGTGACCGCCATGCAGGCCCTGGGCGCTGCGAGCTTGCTCGCGCTGTGGGAACGCGGCGCGACCCGCCATGCGCTCGACCGCAGCGCGCTGCTGGCCGCCGCGGCCCGGCCCGACTGGCCTGCCGACAGCGTGGTGGACCAGCCGCTGGGCGCCATCAACGACAGCCTGCTGCGCCTGCGCGCGGCCAGCTTCGGCCCGCACATCGACGGCCATGTGGACTGCCCGCAATGCAGCCAGCGCCAGGCGTTCGCCCTGGACACACAGACGCTGCTGCAGGCCGCGGGCGACGGCGCTGCGCCGCCGCTCGCGGGCGAGGCGGTGGAGGTGGCCGGGCTGCGCGTGCGCGTCCCCAGCCTGCGCGACCTCGCGGCCGTGGCGGGCGAGGCCGATGCGGCACACGCCGCCCGCGCGCTGCTGGCACGCTGCACGCTGGCCGGTGATGCCAGCCGGCTCGATGCGCAAGCGCTGGCCCGCGTCGAGGCCGCGCTGGAGCAACTCGACCCGCTGGCCGACCTGGCGCTGGCGCTGCAATGCGCCGACTGCGGCCATGCCGCCAGCGCCCAGCTCGACCCCGGCGTGCTGCTGTGGGACGCGCTGCAGGCGCGTGCCCAGGCCCTGCTGGCCGAGGTGCACCACCTGGCCAGCGCCTATGGCTGGACCGAGGAGCAGGTGCTGGCGCTGGGGCCGACCCGGCGTGCGCGTTACCTCGCCATGGTGGGCGTCCCATGACCGGGCTGCTGCAACGGCTGGGCGCGCGTGCCACCGGCCAGGCCTGGGCGGTGCGCGCGGACACGCGGCTGCCATTCGGCGCCGAGCGCATGGCGCCGTTGCCGGCGGCGATGGACGCGGCCCCCGCGCAGGCCGCAGTGCAACCGCATGGCGTGCTGCAGCAGCAACGCGCTGACACGGGCAGCGTCTCCGCGCCGTTGGAGGCCCAGGCCATGCCGCACGCCTTGCTGCCCGCAGCGCGCACGACGCAGCAGACCCATGCAGCGCAAGCCAGTCCAGCCAACGCAACCGCCACGCGCATGCAGCAACATCCCCGCATGCCGGCCACGCCGCTGCGCAGCTCCAACCACGCGCCCGACGCACAGCCGCAGCCGGCCAGCGAGCCCGCCCGCGCGCGCGCCGAGGCCACCGCGCCGGCCACCAGCACCGCAGCCGCAGACTCGGACATGCCCCAACCCTTGCTGCCCACCACGGGCGGCACCGCGCCGCGCCAGCCCCGTGTGCTGCACGCGGCCTGGCCCGCCACCGCCGCCATCCCCACCGGCGCGCAGCGCACCCAGGCCGCTGCGCCGCAGGAGACCGAAGTCCACATCCACATCGGCCGCATCGACGTGACCGCGCTGCACGAAGCGCCGCGCGCCAAGGCCAGGCCGCGCGAACGCGCCCAGCCGATGTCGCTGGACGCCTACCTGGCCCGCCGCAAGGACAGCACATGAGCACCGCCGGGCCGTCCCACGGTGCGAAGGCCCCCTCGGAGGGCAGCGAACCTCGCGCAGCGGGGAGCGTGGGGGTGACATGCGCCGCGCCGGGCCGCCCCAAGCAAGCATGCGCCCCCTCGGGGGGCAGCGAACCTCGCGCAGCGGGGAGCGTGGGGGCCACATGAGCACGGCCCTGGCCATCGCCGGCGTCACCGCCGTGCTGCGCGACCTGCTCAACGACGGGCTGGTCAACCGCAACATCAGCGGCACGGTCGGCACCAGCGTCAGCGTCAGCGTGCTGGCGCCCGACCGCGTGGTGCTCGAGGGCGGCACCGAGGCCTCGCAGCTGAACCTCTTCCTGTACGCCGTCACGCCCAACCTGGGCTGGCGCAACCAGGACCTGCCCGCGCGCGACGCCAGCGGCGCGCGCCTGGCCAATCCGCCGCTGGCGCTGGACCTGCACTACCTGCTGTCGGCCTACAGCGGCGGCGACCTGCACGCCGAGATCCTGCTGGGCTACGCCATGCAGCTGCTGCACGAGACGCCCGTGCTCACGCGCGAAGCCATCCGCACCGCGCTGAACCCCTCGCCGCTGGTGGCGCCCGACCTGCCGCCCGCGCTGCGCGCGCTGGCCGACGCGGGCCTGGCCGAGCAGCTGGAGCAGATCAAGCTCACGCCGCAGTACCAGAGCAGCGAGGAAAGCTCCAAGCTGTGGACCGCCACGCAGAGCCCGCTGCGGCCCAGCATGGCCTACCTGGCCACGGTCGTGCTGATCCAGTCGCAGCGGCCCGCGCGCACGCCGCTGCCGGTGCTCACGCGCGGCCGCGTCACCGCCACCGGGCGCGAAGCCGGCATCGCCGTGCAGCCCAGCCTGGAGCCCGACGTGCCATTGCTCGCGGCCGTGCGTCCGCCGCTGGGCCAGCCCCTGGCCGGCATCGGCGACGCCGTGGCCCTGCACGGCACCCGGCTGGAGGGCACGGACCGCAGCGTGCTGCTGGTCAATGACCGCTTCGACATCGCACTGGAGCGCCCGGTGCTGCCGGCCCAGCTGCCCGACCGCCCGGCCAGCACCGTGGCCACGTTCTCGCTGGCCGGCCAGCAGGACGCACTGCCCGCCGGCCTGTACCGCGCCACCTTGCGCCTGACCCGGCCCGACGCGCTGGGCGTGGACCGCGCGCTGCAGAGCAACCCCATCCTGTTCACGCTGGCGCCGCACATCAACAACCTGCCGCAGACCGTGGCGCGCGCAGGCGACGGCTCGGCCACCGTGACCATCGCGTTCACGCCGGCCCTGCGCCAGGGCCAGCAGGCCAGGCTGGTGCTGGGCGCGCACGAGGTGGCGCCGCTGGCGGCCGGCGCCACGCCCACCTCGCTGCAGTTCCGCATTCCCGATGCAGCCGTGGGCGTGCACCTGGTGCGCCTGCGCATCGACGGCATCGACAGCCCCATCGTCGACATGGACTACCAGCCGCCGGACCTGCCTCGCTTCCTGAACCGGACACTGGAGGTGACATGAACGCCCCCGAGCGCGTCGTGGACTGGCTCGACGCCAACCAGCGCCTGCTGGTGGCCGAGTTCGGCCGGCTCGCCACGCTGCTGGGGGCCGAGGGTGCCCCTGCCGATGACACGGCCGCGCTGCGCGCCGCCATGCCGGCGCCGGCCGCCATCGACCGGCTGGTCACGCTGTTCCAGCTGAGCCCGTTCGAGCGCGACCTGCTGCTGCTGGTGGCCGCGGTGGAGCTGGACGCGCACATCGCCACGCTGTGCGCCGAGGCCACGCGCCAGCCGCAGCGGCCCTGGGCCAGCTTCGGCCTGGCACTGGCCGCCC
Organism: Pseudorhodoferax sp.; assembly: GCA_035544335.1. Classification (GTDB taxonomy): domain Bacteria; phylum Pseudomonadota; class Gammaproteobacteria; order Burkholderiales; family Burkholderiaceae_C; genus Pseudorhodoferax. The sequence continues at coordinate 1,918 of DATKFT010000455.1, read as the reverse complement.
TGCCGCAGCCGCACTGGAGCGCCATCGCGCCGCACGAGCCACTGCGGCGCGCCCGCCTGCTGGCGCTGGACGAGAGCGCCGGCATCGCCACCGCGCGGCTGCAGCTGGACGAGCGCGTGCTGCACTACCTGGCCGGCATCAACCAGCTCGACCACCGGCTGCTGCCGCTGCTGGCGCCGCTGCCTGCAGAGGCCGCCGAGACCACCGCAATGGGCCGCGACCAGCGGGCCGCCGTGGCCCGGCTCGCGCAGCAGCTGCGCGACGCGGCCGGACGCTGGCCCACCGTGGTGCTGACCGGCGACGACCAGCCCGGCCAGCGCGACGTGGCCGCCACCGTGGCGGCCGAGCTGGGCCGCGGGCTGCTGCGCCTGCGCGCCGCCGACGTGCCCGCCAGCGCGGCCGAGCAGGCCGACTTCGCGGCGCTGTGGGCGCGCGAGGCGGTGCTGCTGGACTGCGGCCTGCTGCTGCAGTGCGACGCCGACGAGGAACGCAGCCACGCCGGCCGGCTGCTGGAGCGGCTGGAGGGCCTGGTCTTCGTCTGCGGCCCCGAGGCCGCGCTGCCCGAGCCCGGCGAAGCGCCGCAGCTGCGCCAGCAGCTCGACCGCCCCGGCGCACCCGAGCGGCTGCAGCTGTGGCAGGCCGCACTCGGGGATGCGCAGGGCGATGCAGCCGCTGCGCTGGCGCCCGCGCTGGAGCAGATCGCCGGCCAGTACAAGTTGGGCGCGCGCCGCATCCGGCAGATCGCCGCCGCCACGCCGGCCGGCGACGCCGCCGCGCTGCACGCCGCCAGCCGCGGCAGCGGCCACGGCATGCCCGGCCTGGCGCAGCGCATCGCCACGCAGGCGCGCTGGGCCGACTTGGTGCTGCCGTCGGCGCAGCAGGCCCAGCTGCGCCAGATCGCCGCGCAGACGCGGCACCGGCTCACCGTGCTGCACCGCTGGGGCTTTGCCGGCCAGGGCGCGCGCGGCCTGGGCCTGGCCACGCTGTTCTGGGGCGACAGCGGCACCGGCAAGACGCTGGGCGCCGAGGTGCTGGCGGCCGAGCTGGACCTGGCGCTGTACCGCATCGACCTGTCGGCCGTGGTCAGCAAGTACATCGGCGAGACCGAGAAGAACCTGCGCCGCGTGTTCGACAGCGCCGAAGAGGCCGGCGCCATCCTGCTGTTCGACGAGGCCGACGCGCTGTTCGGCAAGCGCAGCGAGGTCAAGGACAGCCACGACCGCTACGCCAACATCGAGGTCAGCTACCTGCTGCAGCGCATGGAGAGCTACAGCGGCCTGGCCATCCTGACCAGCAACCACAAGGCCGCGCTCGACCCGGCGTTCCAGCGCCGGCTGCGCTTCGTGGTGCAGTTCCCGTTCCCCGACCAGGCGCAGCGCGAAGGCATCTGGCGCACCGTGTTTCCGGCCGCCGCGCCGCTGGACGCAGGCGTGGACTGCGCGCGGCTGGCGCGGCTCAACGTGGCCGGCGGCGGCATCCGCAACATCGCGCTGGGCGCGGCCTTCCTGGCGGCCGAGGCCGGCACCGCCATCGACATGGCGGCGCTGCGCCGCGCCGCGCTGCTGGAAGCGGCCAAGCGCGAGAAGCCGTTCTCGGACGCCGAACTGCGGGGCTTGGAATGACGCGCATCGTGCTGCACATCGACCGGCTGGTGCTGCGCGGCGTGGAGCGCGGCGATGCCGACGCGCTGGCCGCCGCGCTGCGCAGCGCGCTGCAGCAGCGGCTGGCCGAGCCGGCCGCCGCGCGCGCGCTGGCGGCGCTGCCGCAGGCCGCGCTGCTGCGCGCGCCCACGGTGGCACTGGCGCACGGCGACGCGCGTGCACAAGGCCGCTCGATCGGCCAGGCCATCGGCCAGCAACTGGCGCCAGGAGCATCGCCATGAGCACTGCCGTTCGCGCCCCGGCCACCAAAGCCCCCA
>DATKFT010000454.1:0-2261 GCA_035544335.1 Pseudorhodoferax sp. | reverse complement strand
AGACGCGGTCGCCGACCTGGAGTCCCGCGCTGTCCGCGTCCGCCACCGCGTCGACCACGCCGCTGAACTCGCTGCCGGGCACGAAGGGCAGGGCGGGGCGGACCTGGTAGGCGCCTTCCATGAGCAGCAGGTCGACGAAGGAGACGCCGCAGGCCTGGACCCGCACGCGCACCTCGCCTGCGCCGCAGGCCGGCCGTGGCAGCCGGTCCAGCGTGGGCATGGCACCGGCGGCGTAATCGTGGGTGCGCAGCGCGCGCATGGTCAGAGCGTCGGGGGCGGCGTCGGTCGGCTGTGGCATGGGTGGGTGATGAAGTGAGATATAAAATGGTTGAACCATGATAGATCAACCTGGCGCCACCGGCACGCCAGTCCCGCGCGGCAACGCCCTCGTTCCGCTCGGGGCGGGCCTGCCGCTGTGCTATTTGCGCCTGCTGCTGGAGCCCGCCGCCGCGCGGGGCCTGGACACCGAAGCCGTGCTGCACCAGGCCGGCCTGCTGCCGCGGCAACTGGCCGACGCCTTCCACCCCGTGCCCCTGTCGCAGGTGGGGCGCGTGCTGCGCAGCCTGCGCCGCGCATTGCGCGACGAGCTGCTGGGCCTGGGCGAACGGCCGATTCGGCCCGGCAGCTTCATGCTGGTCGTGCGACAGATGTTGCAGGCGACTACGCTGGGCGAGGCACTGCGCCTGGGCTGCTCGCTGTACCGCGTGCTGTGGCCCGAATGCGCGCTGCGGCTGCGCCGCGACGGCGACGAGGCCGTGCTCGAGGTCGTGGACACGCAGGCCGTGCGGCCCTGGCAGGGCACGGCCCACCTGTTCCTGCTGCATGCGGCGGCGGGCCTCATGGCCTGGATGGCGCAGTGCGCGATTCCGCTGCGTGGCGCGATCCTGCCTTGCCTGCCCGGTTGCGCGGGCGCTCCCTCGCTGTTCGCGCCGCCCGCGCGGCCGGGCCGGGCAGGGCAGCTGCGCTTCGAGACGCGCTGGCTCGCGCAGCGCGTGGTGGCCGACCTCCAGGGCCTGCGCAGCTTCCTGCACTACTGGCCCCTGGGCCGCCTGCCGCCGTACCGCAGCGACCGGCCCGTGCAGGTCCAGGTTCGCCAGTACTTGCGCACGCAGGACCTCGACGCCCTGCCCAGCCTGCCGGAGCTGGCACGCGCCATGGGCTGGACGCCCAAGGCCCTGCGCTGCCAGCTGCGCGAGGAGGGCCGCAGCTGGCGCGCCATCGTCGAGAACCTGCGCTGCGAGGCGGCCATGCGCCTGCTCGACCGGCCCGAGCTGACCGTCGCCGAGATCGGCTACCGGCTGGGGTTTTCAGAGCCCAGCGCCTTCCACCGCGCGTTCAAGCGCGCCAGCGGGCAGACGCCGCTGGGCTACCGCCGCCAGCGGCAGGAATTTCTTACTGCGCGCTGAAGCCCCCGTCCACGGTCAGCTCCGTGCCGGTCACGAAGCGCGACGCGTCGGCGCACAGGAAGGCGATCACATCGGCCACGTCGGCCGGCTGGGCGGCACGCCCCAGCGGCGTGCGCTGCGCGACCATGCCCACGGCGGCGTCCAGCGAGGCCATGGGCGCGCCGTGCGCGATCATGTCCTGCATGGAGCCCAGGCCCAGCGGGGTTTCGACGAGGCCCGGGTGGACCGAGTTCACGCGGATGCCGGCGCGGCCGAGTTCGATGGCCAGGGCCTTGGACAGCAGGCGCACGGCCCCCTTGGAGGTGCAGTAGGCCGTGTGCATGCTGCCGCCTTTCTGCCCCAGGATGGACGACAGGTTCACGATGGACGCGCCGCCGCGCGCGGCACCCTGCGTGAGCAGGGTCTGGGCGCTGTGGCAGCCGAGCCAGACGCTGTCGACATTGACGGCCTGCTGGCGCCGGTACAGCGCGAAGTCCGTGGCCTGGAAGGGCCGCACCACCATGAGGCCGGCGCTGTTGACCAGGCCGTTGAGCCGTTCGTCGCTGCGCGCGATGGCCTGCACCACCTGCTGCCAGTCGGCCTCGCTGGTCACGTCGTGCCGGTGGGCGACGGCCTGGCCGCCGGCGGCCTCAATCTGCGCGCAGGTGGCCTGCACGCCTTCCCCGTCGATGTCGCTGGCGTGCACGCGCGCGCCCTGGGCCGCTAGCGTGAGACTGGTCTGGCGGCCGATGCCGCTGGCCGCGCCCGTGACCAGGATGACCTTGTTCTGGAGTTGTTGCATGGGGTGGTTCTCCTTCAGTGGCTGTCGCGCCGGATGGTGATGGTCTGTGGCTGGGTGTAGGCCAGCAGCCCGTC
>DATKFT010000453.1:0-4116 GCA_035544335.1 Pseudorhodoferax sp. | reverse complement strand
CACATGCTGGAGGCGTTCATGGCGGGGGATCGGGGATTCAGGAAGGGAAGTGGGAACAAGGCCGCACCGCCGAAGCCGGGTTGACGATGCGGGCGCATCCACCATCCGCTCACGATGAAAGCGCAGCCTCGGGCTGCGCTTCCGTTTTTGGGAATGGATTGCGACCAGCCGGGGCATAGATGGCTATGCGATCTTGCCCGCTGCGGCGCCCCTGCGTTTGCCACCGCGAAGCACCCATGTGGCACCTAGCTAGAAATGCAGCAAGAGCGCGCCGCAGCCTGAATCTAGGCTAACCTATTGCCCCATAAGCCCTTTCGCACCGCTGCATGTCTGCAAGAAAGACTTGACAGCGGACATTTTTCAGGCCGGGCGCTCTGGGTCAGAGCGGCAGCTGCATGGTGCCCAGGTCGCGCCGGGTTTCCACGAGGACCAGGGGCTCGTCGGAGATCTGCACCACGGGAGGACGCTCGCGCGGCACGTGCACGGGGCGAGGCTCGGCCGCGATGGCGGCCTGCACGGCCGCGCTCTTGGCCGCGTCGGTGGCGACCCATTGCAGGCCCGAGCCCAGCGCGATCTGCTCCAGTTCGGAGACCGGCAGCGCGAACGCAGGGACCTGCGGCAGGGCCGCAGCGGCCGGCACTGCTGCAGGGGCCGGAGCGGCGGCCACGGCCACGGGAGCCGGTGCCGCCACGGGCGCTGCCACGGGCACAGGGGCTGCAACAGCCGCGGGCGCGGCGACGGGTGCGGGGGCGGGCGCAAGGTCTTGCGCTGGTGCCGCAGCAGCTTCGCCTTCGCCTTCGGCCTGGGGCTCGGTGGCACGCGGGCCGCGCTCGCGGCGTTCGCGGCCGTAGCGGTCGCGCGAACGCTTCTCGCGGCGCGGTGCGTCTTCGGCGTCGCCCGCGGATGCGTCGTTGCCTGCATGGCCGGCATCGGCTGCTTCGGCCGCATCGGCGTTCACTGCGGCATCGGCTGCAGCGGCGGTGTCCGCGCCGGCGCCGGCCGCTGACGTGAAGTAGGACGGGCGGTCACCGCGGTCCTGGCGTGCCACGGCGTCGTTCGCCTGGGGCATTTCCTGCTCCGCTGCCTCGGGCGCGCCGGCTTCGGCATCGCGGGGTGCGCGCGGCTCGTCGCCACGCTCGCCACGGGTGCGGCCGCCACGGCTGCCGCGTTCACGGCCGCCTTCGCGCGGTTCACGCGGTTCGCGGGGTTCACGGGCTTCGCGGGGCTCGCGCGCCTCGCGGCCTTCGCCGCGCTCTGCGCGCTCGGTGTTGCGCGGCGCGCGCGGGCGCTCACCCGCCAATGCTTCTGCGCCGGCCTCCACGCCGGGCAGCGTGGCCTGGCCTTCGGTGCGGGCCTCCGCGTCGGTGCGCTGGCGTGCGCCCTGGCGTTCACCGCCACGGCCGCCGCGGCTGCGTGCGGGGGATTCGGCGCCGTCCGTGCGGGCGTCTTCGCCACGCGGTGCACGCGGCTCGCGCTGCTCGCGCGGTTCGCGCAGCTCACGGCCTTCCTTGCCTTCGCGGTTGTCGCGTCCTTCACCGTTGCGTCCGCGGTTGCCGCGGTTGCCGCGGCCCTGGCCTTCGCCACGCGGGCCGCGCGCTTCGGGCCGGCCGGCGGCCGCTGGTGCGGGTGCCGCTGCGACGGGGGCAGGGGCGGGCACGGGAGCGGCTGCGGGGCGTGCGCCGAACAGGCTCTTGATGAAGCCCAGGAAGCCGCGCTCTTCGTGCACGGGTGCGACGGGTGCCGGTGCTGCAACAGGCGCGGGTGCGGGGGCCGGCGCTTGCACGGGCTTGGGCACGGGCTGCGGCGCCGGCGCGTCGGGCAGCACACCCTTGATCAGCGGGGTCTGCTTGTTGGTCGGTTCCTGCGAGCGGCGCGTGACGGCCGTGCGGTCCTCGACCTCCTCGGCCAGCTTGTAGCTGGCCTGCATCTGCTCCAGTCGCGGGTCGTCGTGCTTGAGCCGCTCCATGCGGTAGTTCGGCGTTTCCAGCGTCTTGTTGGGCACCATCAGCACATTGATGCGCTGCTTCAGCTCGATCTTGGCGATTTCGGTGCGCTTCTCGTTGAGCAGGAACGAGGCCACCTCGACCGGCACCTGGCACAGCACGGAGGCCGTGTTGTCCTTCTGCGACTCCTCCTGGATGATGCGCAGGATCTGCAGCGCCGAACTTTCGGTGTCGCGGATGTGGCCCGAACCGCCGCAGCGCGGGCAGGGGATCGAGGAGCCTTCGGACAGCGCCGGACGCAGGCGCTGGCGGCTCATTTCCATGAGGCCGAACTTGCTGATCGTGCCGAACTGCACGCGGGCGCGGTCCTGGCGCAGCGCGTCGCGCAGCCGGTTCTCGACTTCGCGGCGGTTCTTGGACTCCTCCATGTCGATGAAGTCGATCACGATCAGGCCGCCCAGGTCGCGCAGCCGCATCTGGCGCGCCACCTCTTCCGCGGCCTCCAGGTTCGTGCGCGTGGCGGTCTCTTCGATGTCGCCGCCGCGGATGGAGCGGGCCGAGTTCACGTCGATCGACACCAGCGCTTCGGTGTGGTCGATCACGATGGCGCCGCCGGAGGGCAGGGTCACGGTGCGGGCATAGGCCGACTCGATCTGGTGCTCGATCTGGAAGCGGCTGAACAGCGGCGCATCGTCACGGTAGCGCTTCACGCGCGGTGCGTGCTCGGGCATGACGTGCGCCATGAACTGCTGGGCCTGCTCGTACACGTCGTCGGTGTCGATCAGGATGTCGCCGATGTCGTGGTTGAAGTAGTCGCGCAGCGCGCGCACGACCAGGTTGGACTCCTGGTAGATCAGCTCGGGCTTGCGCAGGCTCTTGGCGGCCTCGTCGACGGCCTTCCAGAGCTTGAGCAGGTAGTTCAGGTCCCACTGCAGCTCGGGTGCGCTGCGGCCGATGCCGGCCGTGCGCGCGATGATGCTCATGCCCTTGGGGTACTCGAGCTGGTCCATCGCCTCCTTGAGCTCGGCCCGGTCGTCGCCCTCGATGCGGCGCGACACGCCGCCCCCGCGCGGGTTGTTGGGCATCAGCACCACGTAGCGGCCGGCCAGCGAGATGAAGGTGGTCAGGGCCGCGCCCTTGTTGCCGCGCTCTTCCTTTTCGACCTGGACCAGCAGCTCCTGGCCTTCGCGGATCACGTCGTTGATGCGGGCCTGGCTGACCGAGACGCCCTCGGCGAAGTACTGGCGGGAGATTTCCTTGAACGGCAGGAAGCCGTGGCGGTCTTCGCCGTAGTCGACGAAGCAGGCCTCCAGCGAGGGCTCCACCCGCGTGACCACGGCCTTGTAGATGTTGCCCTTGCGCTGTTCGCGCCCTTCGATCTCGATTTCGTAGTCGAGCAGTTTTTGCCCGTCCACGATGGCCAGGCGGCGCTCTTCGGGCTGCGTGGCATTGATCAGCATCCGTTTCATGGTGCGTTCCTCATGGGCTCTCTGGTGGAGCCCGGTGTGTCGTCAAAACGTCGTGGTTCGGTGGGAACCTTCTGATGCCTGAGCGAACGCGCTTGAAACGAAGGGAATTGCCGGAGAGCCGTCATTCACGAGCCATCGGGCTCGCGCAATGGGGCATGGGCGCGTGGATGGGGCAAGTGCCGCACAAGGCCTGTCCGAGCCGCATGTGCTGCGGACGGCCAGGCGTGCCGGGGCGGTGCGTGGCTTGCGCGCGATCCTGGCCGCGCGGGCACTCGCCCGGGCTGGCAGGTTCGGGAAGGGGGCCTCCACACCATCGTTCTTGCTTTGATCCGCCGGCCTGGCCGCGCTGCCCTGGGGGCATCGCGGCCAGGCCGGCTTGGGGTATTCCGGTTCTGGGTTTCAACTGCGTCAGCCCGCCTCGGTCCCCATCGGATGCCACCCAGTCACGCAGACTTCGGTCGGCAGCCGATGCTACCGAGTGGCATCGCCTCCCAGCGTCTTCGAAGTGGTGCTCTAAACTCGTGTCTTATCAAGCACTTAGGCCGAGGCGCTGGTGAAAAATATTATAGGTGCAGCGCAGGCCCTGTCTGCGCCGACCGCAAGACTCGTTGACATCGGCCCCGATGCCGAGGGCCAGCGGCTCGACAACTTCCTCTTGCGCGTGCTCAAGGGCGTGCCCAAGACCCATGTCTACCGCATCATCC
>DATKFT010000452.1:0-10641 GCA_035544335.1 Pseudorhodoferax sp. | reverse complement strand
CCAGGCCGGCCCGAAGCGTGGCTCCTGCGGCACCGTGAACAGATGGGCCTCGGACGCGCCGTTGAACATCAACAGCACCGACGGTCCGGGCTGCGCGGCGCGGCCCTTGGCGTGGTCTGCCCCGCCATCGAACACCGCCTGCAGGCAGCGTGCGGCCGGGTGCTGCCATTCGTCCTCGGTCATGGGCAGGCCCCAGACGCTGTACCAGCTCGCGTCGGGCCGTTCGCCCTCGCCCACGGGCCAATGCGGGCTGCGCAGCACCGGCAGCGCCTGGCGCAGCCGGATCAGCCTGGCCGTGAACGCCCGCAGCGCCTCGTCGCGCCCCGCATCACTCCAGTCGAACCAGGACAGCGGACCGTCCTGGCAATAGGCGTTGTTGTTGCCCTGCTGCGTGCGACCGATCTCGTCGCCCCCGAGCAGCAGCGGCGTTCCGCGCGACATGAACAGCGTGGTCAGGAAGTTGCGTTGCTGGCGCGCGCGCAGTGCGCGCACACCCGCGTCCTCGGTCGGCCCCTCGGCACCGCAGTTCCAGCTGCGGTTGTGGCTCTCGCCGTCGCGGTTGTCCTCGCCGTTGGCCTCGTTGTGCTTGTCGTTGTAGCTGACCAGGTCGCGCAGCGTGAAGCCGTCGTGCACGGTCACGATGTTCACGCTGGCCGACGGCGGGCGCCGCGAGGGCGCGAAGATCTCGGGCGTGCCGCACAGCCGCGACGCGAAGGTCGGCAGGCTGTCGTCGGCGTTGCGCCAGAAGTCGCGCACCTCGTCGCGGTAGCTGCCGTTCCATTCCGACCAGCCGACCGGAAAGCCTCCGACCTGGTAGCCATGCTCACCCAGGTCCCAGGGCTCGGCGATCATCTTGACGCGCCGCAGCACCGGGTCCTGCGCCACGGCCGACAGAAAAGGCGTGCGGTGCTCGAACGCACCGGCCGCGTCGCGCGCGATCGCGGGCGCGAGGTCGAAGCGAAAGCCGTCCACGTGCATCTCTTCCACCCAGTAGCGCAGGCTGTCCATGACCATGCGCAGCACGGGCGGGTTGCTCACGTCCAGCGTGTTGCCCGTGCCGCTGAAGTCGTTGTAGTAGCGACGCGCATCCATGAGCCGGTAGTAGGCCGCGTTGTCGATGCCCTTGAAGCACATGGTCGGGCCCAGGTGGTTGCCCTCGCAGCTGTGGTTGTAGACCACGTCCAGGATGACCTCGATGCCGGCCTGGTGCAGCGCCTTGACCATGCCACGGAACTCCGCCACCCCGCCATCCGTGCCATTGGCGCAGTAGCGCGGTTCGGGCGCGAAGAAGCCGATGGTGTTGTAACCCCAGTAGTTCACGAGGCCCGCGTCGACGAGCCGGCCCTCGTCGTTGAAGGCCTGCACGGGCAGCAGCTGCACGGCCGTGACACCCAGGCGCTTCAGGTAGTCGATGGCGGCCTGGTTGGCCAGGCCCGCGAAGGTGCCGCGCAAGTCCTCGGGCACGCCGGGCATCTGCTTCGTGAAGCCGCGCACATTGATCTCGTAGAAGACCGAGTCGGCCATGGGGATGGCGGGCGGCCGGTCGCCCTGCCAATCGAAACCCGGCGCGATGGCGACGGACCTCGCGGCCACCTCGCCCGTGTCGGTGTCGTCGCGCGCGAGGTCCTGCTCGGCATGCCCGAGCGGATAGCCAAAGGTCACGGCCGCACCGCGCAAGGGCCGGTCGATCGCTCGTGCGTAGGGGTCGAGCAGCAGCTTGGCCGGGTTGCAGCGCTGGCCGTTGGCCGGATCGAAGGGACCGTGCACGCGCACGCCATAGCGTGCGCCTGGCGCCACGCCGGGCACGAAGCCATGCCAGATGTCCTCGGTGCGTGCAGGCAGGCGGATGCGGCGCTCCTGCCCTTGCGCATCAAACAGGCACAGCTCAACGGACTCGGCGGCGCTGGAGTACAGCGCGAAGTTCGCACCGCCGTCGCGCAGGTGCATGCCCATGGGCCAGGGACGGCCCGGTTCGCAGGTATCGGTCATGGGAAAGAGCCCCCTGGCGCCTCACAGCGGCCCGCAGGCGCACGAGGAGACGTACAGGGGGCCAGGGATGTCAACGGACGAAGAGCGCGATCAGGATGATGATGGGGATCGGCACGCCGAGGAAAAACAGCAGCAAAGAGCGCATGGGAGCCTCCTGGGTTGTAGAGCTTGTGGAAGGGAGAGATCGGAAATCGGGATCAGGCGTCGCGCTCGCGGCCGCCCCAGGTCGCTGCCAGGCTCGCGCTGAATGCGCCCAGCAGCAGGGACACGAAGAGCCACAGCGTGGCCGTGATGCCGGCCTTGCGGGCCGTCTCTGCCGCATCGCGTGCGGCAGAGACGGCCTCGCGCGCCATGGTCTGCATGCGACCCACGGTGTCGGACACGCGCTGCTCGGCCTCTTGCGGCGACAGCCCCGTGCGCTCGGCGACGAGCTGGCCCAGGTAGCGCTGGTCTTCGGCCGCGAGCGGCTTGTCCTTGCCGGCCTGCGCGAGGATGCGCGCGACCTCCGCCACGGGCGCCGGCTCGGCCGCCTCGGTCTGGCCGGCCATCGCCGGGCCCGCCGGGCGGCGGAACATGCTGTCGATGAAGTAGGCCACGGGCCCCTGGCCTGCGCCCTCGCCGCCCGCCTGTGCGGTGGCGGCCACGGCGGCCGTCGCAGCGCCGCCGGCGACAGTCGCGCCGGCCTTGACCGCACCACCCACCACGGTGCCGATGGCCGAGGTCAGCAAGGCGGCCGTGGCCAGCGTGGCCACAGCCCAGGTCAGAAAACCATGCGCGGTGTCACGGAAAAACACCTCGTCGGAAGCCACGGCCGTCCAGCGCGTGCGCAGGCGACCGGCCAGGTAGCCTCCCATGCCGCAGGCCAGCGCCTGCGTGACCATCAGCCAGACCACGGCGGACACGCCCAGCGCGGCCGCACCCACGCCGTGGCCGCCATAGGGAGACAGCGAACTGAGGCCCAGCCCGGTCCCCAGCACCAGCAGGATCAGCGACAAGGCCGCCGCGGCGGCGCCGCCGGCCAGTACCGCGCCCCAGGACACCGCGCCGGGCGGGGCATCGACGGAGGCATCCAGACGCGCGGATGCAGAAGGATAGGAAGCTGCCACCATGTTCTCCTGTTGTGGACGGGGGGTCGTGGCCATTGTTCGCAGCAGCGTGCAAAGCCTCCGTCGGACGCCGAGGCTGCGCCCTGTAGGAGAAGCGAGCGATCAGGCGCGGCTGCGCGCAGCGGGCTTGCGCGCAGCCGTAGCCGTGGACTTCTTCGCCGCCGCACGCGCCGGCCTCGCAGACTTGGTGGCCTTGGCGGCCTTGGCCTGGGTCTTGGCGGCAGCCGGTTGCCTGCGCCCTGCCAGGCTCTTGGCCAGCAGCTCGGTCAGGTCGATCACATTGGAGCCCTGCGTGCTCTCGGGCGTCGCCTCCAGCGGCGTGACCTGCTGCGTGTCCCCCGCCGCCAGCTTGCGCTGCACGAGCGCATGGATCGCATCCGCGAAGTGGTCGGCATAGTCCTCGGGTTGCCAGGGCACGGTCATGTCTGCGATCAGCTGCCTGGCCATCTGGAGTTCGGGGGGCTTGAGCGCGCCCTTGCCGGCGGCCGGCAGTTTGAGGTCCTCCTGCGGGCGGATCTCGCTGGCCCAGCGGATGGTGTTGAGCATGAGCGCCGGCCCCATGGGCACCAGCACGGCCAGGTGTTCCTTGCTGTGCATGACCACGCGCGCGATGCCGATCACGCCGGCGGCCGCCATGGCCTCGCGCAGCAGCGCATAGACCTTCTCGCCCTTGCCCAGCGGCTCCAGGTAGTAGGGCCGCTCCAGCAGCACGAAGGAGATCTCGGCGGCCGTCACGAAGGCCTCGATTTCGATGGTCTGCGTGGACTTGGGATAGGCGTCCTTGATCTGCGCGTCGGACAGCACCACGTAGTCGCCGTCCTCCTGCTTGATGCCTTTGACGATGTGCTCCTTGCCGATCTCGCGCCCGGTGCGCTTGTTCACGCGCTTGTAGCCCACGGGATCCATCGAGCGCTTGTCCAGCCAGTCGAAGTCGATGCCGGTCTCGCGCGAGGCCGGGTACAGGCCCACGGGCACGTGCACGAGGCCGAAGCTGATGGCGCCTTTCCAGATGGCTCGCAGCATGGTCAGTCCTCCTCGAATCCGATGGTCTTCATGGCGGTCTTGAGCGATTTGGCAGCGCGCGCGTAGCCCTGCCAGGGTGCGTTGCCCACGTCCAGCCGCTCGTGCACATTGCGCACGGTCCATTGGTCGCTGCCCTGGAGCGTGCCGAGTTCGTCCCAGGCCAGCGGCACCGAGATGCCCATGCCCGGCCGCGCGCGCGCCGACCAGGCGCAGACCGTGGTGGCGCCCTGGCCATTGCGCAGGTAGTCCACGAAGATCCTGCCGACGCGGTTGCGCGGCCCACTCTTGGCCACGAAGCGGTCGGGGATGGTGCGCGCGAGATGCTGCACGACGGCCTGTGCGAAGCCCTTGGCGTTGGCCCAGCTGTGCAGGCGCCGGATCGGTACAACCAGGTGCAACCCCTTGCCGCCGCTGGTCTTCAGGAAGGCCGGCAGCCCCAGCTGCTGCAGGAAGGCATGCACGAGCTGGGCCGCCTCCTGCATCTGGGACCAGCGCACGCCCTCGCCCGGGTCCAGGTCGAACACCAGCCGGTCGGGGTGGTCGAACGAGGCCGCCAGCGCGTTCATCGCATGGAACTCCACCACGTTCCATTGCGCGGCCGACAGCAAACCCCGCGCGCTGGCCACGGCCAGCATGGGCGCATGGCCCGGGTCCAGGGCCGGATCGAGCTGGCGGATGCCCGAGAGCTTCTCGGTCTCGGCATGCTTCTGGAAGAACAGCTGCTTGCCCATGCCGGCCGGCGCACGCACCAGCGCCACGGGCCGGTTGCCCTTGAGATGTTCCTGCATCAGATCGCCGACCAGCGCGTAGTAGCGCACGAGGTCGAGTTTGGTGATGCCGGTCGACGCGTCGATCACACGCTCGGGGTGCGTGAGCTTGAGCCGCGTGGACAGCGCGTGGACGCTGCCATCGTCGGCCGCGGCCACCTTGGCAGGGTGCGCCGGCTTGGCCTTGGGCGGCGCCGCGGCGCGCTCGCGCACGATGGCCTTCGCCGGCTTGTCGCTGCGCAGGCCATGGAACACCGCGTGGCGGATGCGGCCACTGCGCGTCCATCCACCGAACGTGACTTCGGCCACGAGCTGGGGCCTGACCCAGTGCGGCCTGCCTTCGACATCGGCGGTGTCGGCCAGCGGGCTGCGCGGCGTGGCGAGTGCGGCCAGCTGGCGCGACAGCGTCTTCAAGCCCGCCTGGTCGAAGCCCGTGCCGACCTTGCCCGCATAGACCAGCCGGCCCGCCTTGTCGTGCACGGCCAGCAGCAAGGCGCCGAAACCGGCACGCGTGCCCTGCGGGTCGGTGCTGCCGACGACCACGAACTCCTGGCGCTGGCTGCACTTGAGCTTGAGCCAGCTGTCGCTGCGGCGCGAGACATAGGACGCGTCCTTGCGCTTGGCGATCACGCCCTCCAGGCCCAGCTTGCAGGCCTGGCCCACCACCTCGCCGGGCGGCGCATCGAACGCGGCCGAGAAGAACACCAGGTCCGAGGGCTTGCCTTCGAGCAGGGACTGCAGCAACGCGCGCCGCGCCTGCAGCGGCTGCGCGCGCAGGTCGTGGCCACCGCAGTAGGGCACATCGAACAGGTAGTAGACGATGGCCTGCGTCCTGGACGCATCGAAGGCCTGCTGCAGGGCGCCGAAATCGGGCAGGCCGTTGTGGTCCATCACGACGATCTCGCCGTCGTACCAGCCCTCGGGCAGGTCCAGGCGCAGCAGCTCGGCGTGCAAGGCCTTGAGCTTGTGCGTCCAGTCGTTGCCGTTGCGCGTGAACAGCTGCACCTGCGGGCGCTTGCCACGGCCTCCTGCTTGCGGGTGCCCGACCCGCGCGAGCAGCCGGTAGCCGTCGAACTTGATCTCGTAGAGCCAGTCGGCCGCGTCGGCCGGCGGCCTGGCGGCCAGCGTGGCGAGCTGCGGCGCCAGCAGCGCAGGCAGCTCGGCCTGCGGCACCTGCGGCCGGGCGGCTTTCGTGGCCGCCGGGGGCGCAGTCTGCGTCTCGAGGTCCAGCACACTGTCGGGCATCTCGTCGACCACGCTGAACTCGGCCGCGGGCCGCTCGAACGCATCGCGTTCCTTGACGAGCAGCCAGGGCGGCTGGCGGTCGCGGCCCTTGCCGTGCATGCGCACCAGCGCCCAGCGCCCCTGCAGCTTGTGGCCGTGCAGTTCGAATTTGAGGTTGCCCGCGGCAAGGCCCGCCGTGGCGTCGCCAATGGGCGTCCAATGGCCCTTGTCCCAGACGATGACGCGTCCCGCGCCGTACTGGCCCTCGGGGATGCGGCCCTCGAAGTCCGCATAGGCAATCGGGTGGTCCTCCACCTGCACGGCCAGGCGCTTGTCCGCGGGATCGAAGCTCGGCCCCTTGGGCACGGCCCAGCTTTTCATCGTGCCGCCGAGCTCCAGCCGGAAGTCGTAGTGCAGGCTGCTGGCCCAGTGCTTTTGCACCACGAAGCGGGCCTGGCCGGCCGCAGCGCGCTGGCCGCCACCGCGTGGTTCGCTGGTGCGGCGGAAGTCGCGCTTGGCGCGGTAGGTGGTGAGCGCAGCGTGGGCGGGCATGCGGCACAGCCTGCCGTGGCCAGCCCGGTGCGCCTGTCATCGCCGCTCGCCAAGCCGTGTCAGTGCAGACCCTTCGCTGCGCCACCGGCCTACAGGCGAAGCAATGCCAGGCCCACAGATGCGAAGATCCGTGCGGCGCAAGATCCGCTTTCCAGGAGAAACCGCCCCATGAGTGCCCTGCCAGAACCCCATCGCTCCCCGCGCCATTTCTCGATGCTGCGTGGTTTCCACCTCGCGGATTTCTTCACGCTGGGCAACGCGGCCTTCGGCATGGCCTCGGTGTTCCTGGCCATGCAATACCTGATGACGGGCGACACGCGGCACTTCCTGCTGGCCGCGCTCATGACGCCCATCGCGCTGGTGTTCGACGTGCTCGACGGCCGCGTGGCGCGCTGGCGCCAGCAGCATTCCGCGCTGGGCCGTGAGCTCGACTCGCTGGCCGACATCGTGTCCTTCGGGGTCGGCCCCGCAGCGCTCGGCTTCGCCGCAGGGCTCACGGGCGGCTGGGACATCGCCATCCTCGTGTACTTCGTGTGCTGCGGCGTGAGCCGGCTCGCGCGTTTCAACGTGACGGCCGAGGCGCTGTCCGCAGACAGCGACAGCGGCAAGGTGGCCTACTTCGAGGGCACGCCCATCCCCACCAGCGTGGTGCTGACCGGCGTGCTGGCCTTCGCGGCCTGGCAGGGCCGCATCGGCGATGCGCTCTACGGCGGCAGCTGGCTGCTCGGGCCCTGGGCGCTGCATCCCATGGCGTTGCTGTTCGCGCTGTCGGGCACGCTGATGGTCAGCAGGACGCTGCGGATCCCCAAGCTCTGAGCGCGGCGCGGGCGCAGCGATCTGCGCCAGAATCGCGCGACCGCAACGCCGCGCATCCCCCGGCACGCAGCGGGCGGTAGACCCAAGGAGCGCGTGATGCCGCAGCAGGTGTTCTGGTGCCAGGTGGACCGGCAGGCTGTCCAACTCAAGCCGCATTTCCATGACACCTATTCCTTCGGGCTGATCAGCCGCGGGCTGAGCCGCTACCGCTGCGGCATGCGCCAGTTCGAGACCAATCCGGACACGGCCCACCTCATGAATCCGGGGGATGTGCACTCCGCCGCACCGGCCGCCGATGGCGCAATCTCCTACACCACCTTCCATGTGCCGCTGGACCATGTGCGCAGCTGGATGCCCGGCAGCGCAGAGCCCGTGTTCTGCCACGCCATCGATGCCCGGCCCCGTGTGACCGCCGCCATGCGCGCGGCCCTGGAGCCGCTGCACGATAGCGCGGCCCAGGCACTGGCGGTGGAGTCGATGCTGGCCTCGGTGCTGCCGCTGCTGATGGGCCATGAACGCCTGGTGCAGCCCGTTGGCGCCCACCCTGCGGGGCTGGCGCGGGCCCGCGACTACCTCGCGACCCGGCACGCAGGTCCGGTGCCGCTGGCGGAACTGGCGGCCGTGGCCAACATGGAGCGTTCGCATTTCGTGCGGCAGTTCAAACGCCACTTCGGGCTGCCGCCCCACCAGATGCTGCAGCAGATGCGCGTCATTGCCGCACGCGAGCGTTTGTTCGCCGGTGCTGGCGCCGCCGACGCGGCCGTCGCGAGCGGCTTTTGCGACCAGAGCCACCTGATCCGCAACTGGCGAGCGGTGTACGCCGTGCCGCCCTCGCGGCTGCACAAAGTCAATTTCGTCCAATCGCGCCGACCCCGCTCTGCCTAAAGTGCGCAGGCCCCAGACGCGGGCATCGGCCCGGCGGCGAGCGCCCTGGACGCGGGCCGCCAACAGGGGCGAGGAGACAAGCAATGAAGCTGGACCGCAGACGCTGGATCGCCATGGGCGCCGCCGCGCCGTGGGCATGGGCCGACAAGATGGCGGCGGCCACACCGATGGCAGCGGGACAGGGCGTGGCCAAGGTGCTGGCCGGTTTTCCGGCCGGCGGCTCGGTCGATGCGGTCAGCCGCCGGCTGGCCGAGGCCCTTCAAGGCAACTACGCCCGGGCCCTGGTGGTCGACAACCGCGCAGGCGCAGGCGGCCGGCTGGCCATCGAGGCACTGCGCCAGGCCGGCGGCGACGGCGGCACCTGGCTGGTGTCGCCGGCCGACATGTTCACGATCTACCCGCACATCTACCCCCAGCTGAGCTACGGCTGGAAGGACGTCGCGCCGGTCTGCAGCGTGTGCAGCTTCGACTACGTGTGGGCCGTCGGGCCCGGCGCCCCGGACAGCGTGCGCACGCTCAAGGACTACGCCGCCTGGGTGCGCGCCGAACCAAAGATGGCCGCCTACGCTTCGCCGGCCGCCGGCACGCCATCGCATTTCATCGGCTCCCTGTTCGCCGACGCCATGCGTGTGCAGATGACGCACGTGGCCTACCGCGGATCGGCACCCGCCATCCAGGATTTGCTGGGCGGGGTGCTGCCGGCCTTTTGCACCACGGTGCCCGACCTGATGGCCTACGCGGCCGACCCGCGCATCCGTGTGCTCGCCGTCGCGGCGCACGAGCGTTCGCCGTTCATGCCGCAGGTACCGACCTTTGCGGAACAGGGCTACGCGCAGCTGGTGCTCGCGCCGAATTTCTTCCTCGTCGCACTGCCGCGCAGCGCGGCCAGCACCACGGTGCAAACGCTGGCGCAGGCCGTGCGCCAGGCGCTGCAGCTGCCGCGCGTGGAGGCCGCGCTGCGCACGCTGGGGCAGACGCCGGACTGGAGCGGTCCGGCCGCCACGGCGCAGCGCCTGGAGGCACAGCTGGCGCACTGGTCGGGCATCGTCAAGCGCACCGGCTTCGTCGCGGAATGAGCGCCGTGCCGAGAAACGTGCTCGTGACCGGCGGCGCCTCGGGCATCGGCCTGGCCATCAGCCAGCGCTTTGCACGCGCAGGCGACCGGGTCTGCATCGCCGACGTCGACGCCGTGCGCCTGGCCGAGGTCGGCCGTGCGCTGGATTGCCGGACCGTGCAGGTCGACGTGCGCCAGGGCCGCCAACTGGCCGCTGCGGTGGAACAAGCCGCTGCCGGTGGCGTGCTGGACGTGGCCGTGAACTGCGCCGGCATCGAAGGCGCGGTGGACCTGCTCGTGCACCAGGACGACGAGGCCCTGGAACGCGTGCTGGCCGTCAACGCGCTGGGCATGCTGCTGGCGCTCAAGTACGAGCTGCGCCAGATGGTGCGCCAGGGGCACGGCAGCATCTGCAACGTCGCGTCCATGCTGGGCCTGCGCGGCCAGCCGCGCTGGGCGGGCTACTGCGCCTCCAAGCACGCGGTGGTGGGCGCGACGCGCGCGGCCGCGCTGGAGGTGGCCCAGCTGGGCATCCGCGTGAATGCCGTGGCGCCAGGCCTGGTCGCCACACCCCTGCTGGCGCGGGCCAACAACGGCAATCCTGCGCGCGGTGCGGCCTATGTGCCGGTGCGCGCGCTGGGCGCGCCCGAGGACATCGCCGCCGCCGTGGCCTGGCTCTGTGCCGACGAGGCGCGCTATGTCACGGGCGCGGTGCTGTCGGCCGACGGCGGCGCCACCGCGCAGGTGGCGACCACACCCGACTTGGGCCGCGACGACTTCCGCGTCTGAACCGGTTCGCGTGCCGGGCGGTCTCAGCGTCCCGTGAACCGCGGCGGCCGCTTCTCGCCGAAGGCGGCCACGGCCTCGCGGAAGTCCTCGGTCATGAGGGCCAGCACCTGGGCCCGGTTCTCCAGTTCGATCGCGGCCTGCAGGCTGGGCGCCTCCAGGTTGGCCCACATGAGCTGCTTGGTGTGGCGCGTGGCGTAGGGGCTGTTGCGCAGCACCTGCTCGGCCAGCGCGAGCGCGCGCGGCAGCAGCTCCTCGGCCGGCACCACGGACGCCACCAGGCCCACGCGCTCGGCCTCGTCGGCTGGCAGCGGGCGCCCCGTCAGCATGAGTTCGAAGGCGCGCGCCGCGCCGATCAGCCGCGGCAGGTGGTAGCTGATGCCGCACTCGCCGGCCGTGAGGCCGATGCGCACGGCACCCACGTGGAAGGCCGCACCGG
>DATKFT010000451.1:0-8200 GCA_035544335.1 Pseudorhodoferax sp. | reverse complement strand
GCTCGGCCTGGCCGACCTGCGCGACCACCCCTGGGTGCTGTCGCGCCCCGGCACACCGCTGCGCGAGTCGCTGGCCCGCTTCTTCGCGGCGCAGGGCGAGCCCGCGCCGCGCGCCACCGTGGAGACCGGCGACCAGGCCCTCGTGCGCGGGCTGCTGCTGCAGGCGCGCATGCTGACCGTTCTGTCCTCGCGCCAGCTGCGCCACGAGATCGAGGGCGGCGACCTCTGCGTGCTGCCGCTGCCGCTGGCGGGTCTGGCGCGGCACATCGGCATCACCACGCGCGCGGGCACGCGGCTGCCGGCGACCGCACAGGCCCTGCTCGCCGCCATCCGGCGCTTCAGCGTCTGAGCCAGGGGCGCAGGCCGCCGCGCGGCCCGATGGGGCCAAAGGCGATGGGGGCATCGCGGCCTCCCGCAGAATGCAACGGCCTTCCCGATGCGAGCCGCTGCCCATGCCCCATCCGCACCCCGACCCCACCGCACTGCTGGCCGAATGCACCCAGGCCGCGCTGGCCCTGCTCGAGGCCAACAGCACGCCGCACGGCATCCTGGCGGCCAGCCGCACGCAGGCGGCCGAGGCCCGGCGCTACACGCGCATCTTCGGGCGCGACGCGGCGATCTGCGTGATGGCCATGTGCGGCAGCGGCGTGGCCGCGCTGGAGCGCAGCGCGGTGGCCAGCCTGGACGCGCTGGCCGCGCAGCAGGCGGCCAACGGCCAGATCCCCAAGTACGTGGACCCCGAAGGCCTGGACGCGGACTTCTGGTACCTGGGCTGCATCGACGCCACGCTGTGGTGGCTGATCGCGGTCGACCATGTGCGCCGCCACGGCAGCGTGGGTGCCACGCATTGGCACGATGGCGTGCAGCGCGCGATCGGCTGGCTGCTCGCGCAGGAGCACCAGCACTTCCGGCTGCTGCAGCAAAACGAGGCCAGCGACTGGGCCGACATCATGCCGCGCTCGGGCTACGTGCTCTACACGAACGCGCTGTGGCACGAGGTCAAGCGCCGCTTCGCGCTGGACCATGACGAGGCCACGCGGCACCACTTCAACCATTTGTTCAACCCGTTCCAGCGCGACCTGCCCACCTACCACCGCGCGCGGCTGCTGCGCCACTACGCGCGGCGCGGCCGGCGCGATCCGGGCCTGTACCTCTCGTTCGTGAACCTCGCCGTGGTCGGCGACGAGGGCGATGTGTTCGGCAACGTGCTGGCCCTGCTCTGCGGGCTGGCCGACGAGGCCATGGCCGCGCGCATTGCCGACACCATCGCGGCCGCGCATGCCGACGAACCCTACCCGGTGCGCGTGGTGCTGCACCCGCTCACGCGCCAGCACGGGCTGTGGCGCCGCTACATGGAGCGCCACCAGCAGAACCTCGTGCACCAGTACCACAACGGTGGCATCTGGCCCTTCGTGGGCGGCTTCTGGGCCATGGCGCTGGCGCGGCTGGGCCGCGTGGACGAGGCGCGCGCCGTGCTGCTGCGCCTGGCCCAGGCCAACGCAGCGCATGGCTGGCGCTTCACCGAATGGTTCCACGGCAGGACGCTGGCGCCGCGCGGCATGCCGGGCCAGAGCTGGAACGCGGCGGCCTTCCTGCTCGCGCAGCGCGTGCTCGACGGCGGCGCCGCGACCTGGTAGCGGAGCATCGCGGCGCATCAGCTTCACTTCATCTGCGGCGCGTCCAATGCAGCCATGCCGCGGAACGGGTCCGCGGCCACGCCATCCGAACCGCCTCTGACCGCATCCAAGGAGTGACACCATGCACCGTCCCCTCACCAACGCCGCCACCGCCGCCGCCGCCATCGCGGCCCTCACCGCCCTGCTGCTCGCCACCAGTGCGGCCCAGGCCCAGCCCGCGGCCGGCTACACCGGCCCCAGCGTGGGCGCACGGCCGGCCGCCACGGCGCAGCATGGCAGCTACAGCGGGCCCAGCTCGGTGCCGCTCATGACGGTCAAGCAGCTGCTGGACACCGGCCATGACGACCAGCACGCGCGCCTGCAGGGCCGCATCGTCTCGCACGACGGCGGCGACAAGTACAGCTTCGCCGATGACAGCGGCCGCATCACGGTGGAGATCGACGACGACCGCTTCCCGCCCGGCCAGGCCATCGGCGCCGAACAGCGCGTGGAACTGTTCGGCGAGTTCGACAAGGGCCTGCGCAAGCGCGAGTTCGAGGTGGACCGCATCACGGTCCTGCCCTGAACCGGCCCGCGGCCGTCCCCGGGCCCGGGGCGGCCGCGCGGATCAGGCACCTACTCCTTCACGCGCACACTGCTGTAGCTCGCGTCCGAGGTGATGTCGGCTTCGCGGAAGGGCACGCGCAGCCACTGCTTGGTGGCGTAGCGGCGCGTGTAGTCGCCGAAGTGCGCCGAGGCCGGATCGTCCGACAGCGAGAAGGTCAGGAAGGTGTAGGCCTGCACACCCCCGCCGGCCGGGAAGTTCACGACCTGCATGTAGGAGTTGCCATGCGCCGGGCCGTCCATCGCGTAGCCGCCCTGGTCGATGCGGAACTGCGAGCAGGTGATCGTGAAGTAGCCGACCTCGCCGCAACCGCCGTACAGGCCCACGCGCTCGCCGCCGCGCGTGGAGAACAGCACCTGGCTGCGCGGTGCGTCCAGCGCGAAGCCGCTCTGCTGCACGCGCAGCACGGCCGCACCGAAGGCCTGCTGCAAGGCGGCAGCGGCCGTGGGGCGCAGGTCGCGCGGCGTGTTGAGCGGGTCGGCTGCGTCGAAGGGCACGGCATAGAGCTGGGCGGACGGCAGCTTGATGCGGGTCCAGAACTCGTCCCAGATGTGGCTGCCGCGGGCGTCGGCGTTGCCCGTGTTGTCCCAGGCCCGCAGCACGCTGCAGGCCGTAGCCACGTCGACCACGCGCGGCGGCGAGAACGTGTCCTCGGTCAGCGCGTCGGCCGCCACGCTGATCTGCGGCTGCGCGCAGACCAGGTCCAGCGCCTGGGTCTTGAAGCGCTCGGCCGTGAACACGCGGCTGTTGAGCACCATCTGGCGCACGATGTCGCTGCTGGCCTGCTTGCCGGCATAGCCGTCGGTGCCATCCAGCCGCGCCAGCGCCATGCTGTGGCCCAGCCGCGTGCGCAGGCTCTGCGCCTGGGTACCGGCCGGCCCGAAGATGGCCGGGAAGCCCGTCAGCGGCGCGCGCGCGTTGCTGAGCCAGTAGCTGTCGTTCATGTTGCCCACGTAGTCCGCGCGCAGCAGGCTGGGCATGCGCGAGGTGCCGATGGCGCCGGCCTGCTTGGAGTCGGCGTCGTTCTGCCAGTCGCAGGCGCTGCGCGAGCCGTCCAGGAAGGGCGTGTTCGGCAGCGCCGCCGCCATGGCCTGGCCGATCGGCGTGGTGCAGGCCGCGAGCTGCTGCGGCGGCACGTTGGGCACGGTGCCGATGTCGGCGTACCAGGCGTTGCCGTTGCCACGGCCCACGGCGACGGTGTTGACCCAGGGGATGGCCGACTCCTCGCGCTGGATGTCCGCGAACGCGTCCAGCGAACCGGCCTGGGCCCAACGCAGCCAGTTGCGCAGCATGCGGAAATTGCGCTCGTTGATGTCGCGGATCACGAAGGCCGTGCTGCTGCTCCAGGCCAGCTGCGGATTCAGCAGGGCCAGGTTGACCAGCGGGCCGAGCTCGGTCTTGTACAGCGTGCGCGTGACGGGCACGACGGCGCCCGAATCCTGGCGCACCTGCACCGTGATCGGCGTGGCCTGCATCTTCACGGCCGCGCCGTCGCGCAGGTAGCTGGTCGCGTCGCCCGGCGCCAGCGTGAGCTGGAAGAAACCGAAGCGGCGCGCGGTCGAGACCGTGTGGCTCCAGGCGACGTTCTCGTTGAAGCCGATCTGGATGACGGGCACGCCCAGGAAGGACACGCCGCTCACGTCGACCTGGCCCGGGATCGTGATCTGGGCCTGGTAGAAGCGGTCCGGCCCGGTCCAGTACCAGTGCGGGTTGCCGAACAGCACGGGGCCGTCGCTGCCCGTGACCGCGGAGCCGAAGCCGTACATGTTGCTGCCGATGCCCGTCGTGCCGCCGACCTGCAGGCGCGGCGTGGCGATCGCGAGCGTCTCGCCGCGCAGCGCCGCCGGCGCGGCCGCGATGGGTGCGGCGGGCGGCGTGGCGTTGGCGATGGCGGCCAGGAAGTTGCTGTAGCCGCCGGCCAGGCCGGCCTGGTAGGCGCGGCGCCAGAGGTCCTGCTCGGTGATGGGCTGCACCCAGGCCGCATCGCGGCAGGCCGCGTGGGCCGTGCCGCCCGCGCGCAGTTGCGCGAGGTAGCGGTTGTAGCCGGCCGTGAAGCCCGTCATGAGGCCGCGCACGCTGTCGGGCTGGGCCTGGCGCAGCGCTTCGAGCACCGCGTCGGAGATCACGTGGCGGTGGAAGAAGTCGGAATCGATGTTGCGCGGCCGGTCGATGGTGCTGTCGTACACGGCCAGCGTCTCGCCGCCGAAGTAGCGCGAGCGCTCGCCACGGTAGGTCAGGAAGGAATCGGCCATGGTGCACAGGTTGTCCTCGGCCTGTGCATAGCCCAGGCCGAAGCCGGCGCCGGACCAGCTCTCGGCCTTGATGTGCGGGATTCCCATGCTGGTGCGGCGGATCTCTGCCTGGTGCGCGGACCCGGAATCGCCGCCGCCGCCGTTGCAGGCGGCCAGGCCGGCCAGCAGCAGCACGGCCAGCGGCCTGCGGCCGTGTCGGATCGGATGGTGCATTGCGTTGCCTCCTCGTTGGAATGTGCCCGGCAGATCCCGGGCGCCGCCAGCATAGGCCCGATGCCATGGCCTATAAACCAGGCATGAACCCTGCCCTCCTCGATTCCCTGGACGCCACCGGCCTGTCGCAGGCCCTGCACACGGGCCAGCTGTCGTGCCGCGAACTCATGCAGGCCACGCTGGCCCGCATCGCCGAACGCAACCCGGTCCACAAGGCCATCGTGAGCCTGCGCGCGCCCGATGCGCTGCTGGCCGAGGCCGAGGCCCACGACGCGCTGCTCGCGCGCGGCCAGTCCAAGGGCTGGCTGCACGGCATCCCGCAGGCCATCAAGGACCTGTCGGCCACGGCCGGCCTCGCCAGCACGCAGGGCTCGCCGCTGCTCGCGCACATGGTGCCGCGCGAGGACGAGCTCATGGTCGCGCGCATCAAGGCGGCCGGCGGCATCGTCATCGGCAAGACCAACACGCCCGAGTTCGGCCTGGGCTCGCACACCTTCAACGAAGTGTTCGGCACCACGGTCAACGCCTGGGACCCCAGCCGCTCGGCCGGCGGCAGCAGCGGCGGCGCGGCTGTCGCGCTCGCGCAGCGCATGCTGGCCGTGGCCGACGGCTCCGATTTCATGGGCAGCCTGCGCAACCCGGCCGGCTGGAACCACATCTTCGGCATGCGCCCGAGCCAGGGCCGCGTGCCCCAGGTGCCGGCCGCCGACGCCTGGCTGGCCCAGCTGGGCACGGCCGGGCCGATGGCGCGCACGGTGCGTGACCTGGCGCGCATGCTGGACACGCAGGCCGGCCACGATGTGCGCGCGCCGCTGTCGCTGGACGATGGCGCGCGCTTCGCCGCCGCGCTGGGCCAGGCCCATCGCGCATCCCGGCCGGCCCGCATCGCCTGGCTGGCCGACCTGGGCGGCTACCTGCCGATGGAAGCCGGCGTGCTGGACTGCTGCGAAGCGGCGCTGCGCCGCTTCGAGAAGCTGGGCTGCACGGTGGAGCCCACGGCGCTGGGCACCGCGCCCGAGCCTGTCTGGGACGCCTGGCTGGTCTGGCGCCGCGTGCTCGTGGGCGCGCGCATCGCACCGCTGCTGGCGCTGCCGCAGGCACGCGAACGCATCAAGCCCGAGGCGCTGTGGGAGTACGAACAGGGCCAGGGCACGAGCGCTGCCCAGTTCATGGCGGCCAGCAGCCGGCGCACGGCCTTCTACCAGCACCTGCTCGCCCTGTTCGAACGCTACGAGGTGCTGGCGCTGCCCAGCGCCCAGGTCTGGCCCTTCGACGCCCGGCTGCGCTGGCCGGCCGAGATCGCGGGCCGGGCCATGGACACCTACCACCGCTGGATGGAGGTGGTGATCTACGCCACGTTCGCGGGCCTGCCGGCCATCAGCATCCCGGCCGGCTTCGGCCCCCAGGGGCTGCCCATGGGCCTGCAGCTGATCGGCCGGCCGCGCGACGACGCCGGCGTGCTGCGGCTGGCCGCGGCCTACGAGGCGGCCGAGCAGGCGCTGCTGCGCACCGCGCCGCCATTCCCCCGCTGACCGACACGGAGCGCCTCACCAGACACGACCACACCGGCAGGCCAGGGTTCTGGGGGCCGCGGAACTGGCTCGGCCGGGCCGCTGGCGGTGCCCCCTTTCGCGCAGCGCAAGGGGGAGCGGCGCAACCGCCTGGGGGATGATCTCTATATGGCCCCCAGCCAGCAGGCCCGCTGGATCGCCGCCATCTTGCTGTCCACGCCGAGCTTGGCCATGGCATTGGACAGGTGGAAGTTCACGGTGCGCTCGGTGCAGGCCATGCGCTCGGCGCTGGCGCGCGCGGTCATGCCGTCGAAGGCCAGGCGCAGGCACTGCAGTTCGCGCCGCGTGAGCGGACACCAGACGGTCACGAGCGCGGCGCGCAGCGCGGGCCACCAGCTCTGCACCAGCCAGCCCAGCAGGGCGGCCTGGCCCCGCCGCTGCAGCCCTTCGGCCGTGAACAGAAAACAGTCGATGCGGCGCTCGGCCGGCAGGCCGAAGCTCACACGCACCACGGTCTGCAGCCCGCGCGCGCGCCAGGCGCGCCGCCACTGCGCATCGGACTCGGCCTCGGGCAGGCGCAGCGGCCGCGCCAGCAGCTGCCAGGCCACGGGTGGCGCGCCCTGCGGGTGCGGCCCCTCGCCGAAATCGGGGCTGCGCGACAAGGCCTGTGCGGCCTGCTGCGCATCGAGCGGGTGCACGGCCAGCACGCGGCGCTGCGCCACCGCGCCATCGGGCTGCGGGCCCAGCACCGCGATGGCCTGCACGCCCTCGTCCGCGAGCGCGCACTGCCACTCGGCGAGCAATGCCTCCAATGCATCGCTGTCAGTTCTGACAGGTGTACGTGTCGCCATGGGAAAACCTTGCCTGGACAATACCATCGGCACATCCCTGGCCGCGCTGCGGCCCCGCATTCATGAGCCTTCCCCTGTTCCACTGCCCCGGCAGTTTTTCCTTCCTGGACGACGACCCGGACTACCTGCAGATGCTGGCGTTGATGCTGCCCGCCTCCTGGCATGTGCGCCTGCACACGCGCGTGGGCGACTGCCTGGCCCAGCTGCTGCCCGAGTCCGCGGCCTGGGAGGACGACGCCTGGGCCCAGCAGCTCATCATCGACCGCTGGCGCCAGGGCGCCACGCCGCTGGTGCCCCAGGTGCTGGCCTACTGGGCCGGCCATGCGCATGCGCGCTACGCGCTGACCCATGCCTGCGTGGTCGACTACTCGATGCCGGAGATGAACGGCCTGCATGCGCTGGCCGCGCTCAGCGACTGGCCTGGCCTGCGCGTGCTGCTGACCGGGCAGGCCGACGAACAGATCGCGGTGGACGCGTTCAACCGCGCGCTGATCGACCAGTTCCTGCCCAAGCAGGCAGCCGACGTGGCCGAGCGGCTGCTCACGGTGCTGCGCCACATGCCGTCCAACGCCAACACGCGGGCCTCGCAGATCTGGCGCGGCACGCTCACGCCGGTGCAGAACGCGCAGCTGCGCGTGCCCTCCACCGCACGGGCGCTGCAGCAGTTGCTGCACCGCCAGGGCCTCGTGGAGCATGTGGTGCTCGGCGATCCCTACGGCATCCTGGGCCGCACCGCCGCGGGCGAGGTGCACTGGCTGCAGCTCGAACCGGTCTCCGGGCTCGAGGAGCTCGAGCAGCTGGCCGAATCGGTCGGCGTCGAGCCCGCCGCGCTCGAGGCGATCCGCCAGGGCCGCCAGCTGATCGACCTGGAACTGGGCCAGGCCCTGGGCCGCGACGCGCCGCCGCAGCTGCAGCCCGCCTTCGCGGTGGGGCAGGACAGCGCGCTGCTGGGCGCGCTGTTCACGCTCGAGGCCGCCGAGGCACCGCCGGCCGAAAGCAGCTACGGCGCCTGGCTCGCCCAGCAGCCCGAACGCACCGTGCGCAGCTGATCAGGCGCCGGGCTTGCTGCTGCTGGCACCGAAGCGCACCGCGTTGCGGGCCAGCGCCTTGGCCGCCTCCTCGTCGCGGTTCT
>DATKFT010000450.1:0-2780 GCA_035544335.1 Pseudorhodoferax sp. | reverse complement strand
CCACCGGCGCCGTGGGCGTCACGCTGCCCGGCACCGGCGCCGCCCTGCCCCTGCCCATCTACGGCCGCATCAACAAGACCAGCAGCGCCGCCATGAACTCCGGCACCTACACCGACGTGCTGCAGGTCACGCTGAGCTGGTAAGCCTGCGCTCGTCGCCCCGTCCTACGCGCCGGCACGGTGCGCACGCGTAGTCTCGGCGGTTCCGCCAACGCCACGCGCCGGAGGTTTGCCATGCCACCCCTGGAATCGGCCACCACCGCGGGGAACATGCCCCCCGACCCGCAAGGCCCGCGCCTGAACTTCACGCGGCTGGCCTGCGCGCTGTCGGCGCTGCTTGCGCTCGTGGTGCTGGCCGGCTGGATGTGGGACCTGCCCACGCTGCGCAGCGTGATCCCGGGCGCGGTGCAGATGAAGGCCAACACGGCGCTGGGGCTCCTGGCCTGTGCCTGCGCGCTGTGGCTGCGCACGCTGCCCGGCCGCCCCGCCGCGCGCAGCGCGCTCGGACTCGCCGCCGCCGTGGCGCTGCTGGGCCTGGCCACGCTGGCCGAATACCTGCTCGACTGGAATCCCGGGCTCGACGAATTCCTGTTCCGCGACGACGGCAACGCCTACAACCCGGCGCGCGGCCGCATGTCGCCCTACAGCGCGCTGGCCCTGCTCGCGCTGGCCGGCGCCACCGCCAGCATGGCGCGCCCGCGCCTGCTCCCGACCGCGCGCACCGCGGCGGCGCTGGTGGCCGGCATCGGCATCGTCTCGTTCATCGGCTACCTGTGGAACGTCAACGTGATCGTGACCGACCGCATCGTGCCGCCTGTCGCGCTGCACACCGCCTGGTCCTTCATCCTGCTGGGCACGGCCGCGTACCTGCTGGCCGGCGCGCTGCACCGGCAGCGGCCCTCGCGCGCGCGCAGCCGCATCGAGAAGCTCGTGCTGAGCGGCTTCATCCCCACCGCGCTGTTCGTGCTGATGGGCGGTGGCCTGACCTACACCACGGGCGTGCGCTTCGCCGACACCGCCCGCCTGATCGCCCAGACCCAGCAGGTGCGCGCCGAGCTGGCCGGTGTCTACGGCGCGATCGCCGATGCCGAGCTCGCACTGCGCAACCAGATGCTGACAGGCGAGCCGCAGTTCTCGGCCGAGTTCGACACCTGGGTCGTGGAGGCCCGTCGCAACCTGGCCGAGCTGCGCGCCCTGGTCGCCGACGACGCGCCAGGGCTGGCACGCCATGCCGAGCTGGCGCAGGCGGCCGAGGCCCGCCTGCGCCAGCTGCACGCCGTGGGCGCGGTGTTCGCGCGCGAGGGCGCCACCGCCGCGCGCGACCTGCTGCGCAGCGAGATCAGCCAGCGCACGGTGCAGCAGCTGCGCGACATGGTCCAGCAGATGGACCAGGCCGAGGCCACCTTGCTCGAGGTCCGGCTGCAGCGCGCCGAAACCCAGCGCGACTCCACGCTGGTGGCCCTTCTTGCCACGATCGCGGTCCTGACGGTGCTCTTCGCGCTGCTGTTTCGCAGCATCGAACGCGAAGTCCGCGAAAAGTCCGTCATGGAAGACAACCTGCAGCGCCTCAACGCCGAGCTGGAAGAGCGCGTGCGCGCACGCACCGCGGCGCTGGAATTCCAGCAGGCCTTTCTGCGCCGCGTGATCGACCTCAACCACAACCTGATCTTCGCCAAGGACGGCCAGGGCCGCTTCGTGCTGGCCAACCAGGCGCTGGCAGAGGCCTACGGCACCGACGTGGACGCCATCGTGGGCCGCAGCGAACTCGAGCTCAACCCCGACAAGGCGCAGGTGCAGCGCTTCTTCGAGGCCGACCGCCAGGTCATCGACAGCGGACGCGACCTCTTGATCGAGGAGGAGTGCCTGGTCACGGCCGATGGCCGCACGCGCTGGTTCAGCACGATCAAGCGCCCCATCCTGTCGCTGGACGGCAGCGGCACCGTGCTGCTGGGCGTGGCCACCGACATCAGCAAGCGCAAGGCCGCCGAGGACCAGCTGCGCCTGATGACCGCCGGCCTGGAGCGCCGCGTCGAGGAGCGCACGCTGGCCCTGCAGCAGGCCAATGCGGCGCTCGTGGAGGCGCGCCAGGAGGCCGACGCCGCCAGCCGTGCCAAGTCGGCCTTCCTGGCCAACATGAGCCACGAGATCCGCACGCCCATGAACGCCATCATCGGGCTCACGCACCTGCTCACGCGCGACGCACGCGACCGCACGCAGCGCGAGCGGCTGGACAAGGTCGGCACGGCGGCCCAGCATTTGCTGCAGGTCATCAACGACATCCTGGACATCTCCAAGATCGAGGCCGGCAAGCTCACGCTGGAGCACATCGAGTTCTCGCTGGACGGCGTGCTGGCGCGCGCCATCGAGCTCGTGGCCAACCAGGCGCGCGGCAAGGGCCTGGAGCTGATCCTGGACCAGGACCACCTGCCGCGCCGGCTGCGCGGCGACCCGACGCGGCTGTCGCAGATCCTGATCAACCTGCTGACCAACGCCGTCAAGTTCACCGAGTCGGGCTGGGTGCGGCTGCGCGGCGCGATCGAGCAGGAGGACGGCGAGCACCTGCTCGTGCGCTTCGAGGTGCAGGACACGGGGCCCGGCATCTCGCCCGACCGCCAGGTCGCGCTGTTCAACGCCTTCGAGCAGGCCGACAACTCCTCCTCGCGGCGCCATGGCGGCACGGGCCTGGGCCTGGCGCTGTCGCGCCAGCTGGCCCGCGCCATGGACGGCGACGCCGGCGTGGACAGCGCACCGGGCTCGGGCAGCACCTTCTGGTTCACGGTC
>DATKFT010000449.1:0-1581 GCA_035544335.1 Pseudorhodoferax sp. | reverse complement strand
TGGCCGCGCCGACCGACACCAGCGTGTTCGTGCGCAGGCCGGCCCGGCGCTGGCGCACCTGGCGTTCGATGCCGATCAGCGCGCCGAGCCCGAACGCGGACGCGAGGTTCACGAAGGTGGCAGCCAGCGCGTCCAGGCTGCTGAAATGCAGTGCGTTCATGGGCGGAGGCCCCCTGCGCTGTGTGAACGGGGCGCCATCACTGCCAGCCGAACCTGCGGATGTAGAGCTTCTTCATGGCCGTCGTGAGCAGTGCGTAGCCCAGCAGGATGCCCACCAGCCACGGGAAGAAGGCCAGTGGCAGTGCCTGCAGGCCGAAGTAGGCCGCGAGCGGGCCCATGGGCAACGCGATGCCGGCGGCCATGATCAGCAGGGTCGTGAGCAGCAGCGGCCAGGCCGCGCGGCTTTCGACGAAGGGCAGCCTGGGCGTGCGGATCATGTGCACGATCAGGGTCTGCGTGAGCAGGCCCACGACGAACCAGCCCGACTGGAACAGTGTCTGCGCGGCCGCGGTGCTGGCACCGAAGACATGCCACATGAGCAGGTAGGTGCAGATGTCGAAGACCGAGCTGATGGGGCCGAAGAAGACCATGAAGCGCCCGATGTCCGCGGGCTTCCATTGGAGCGGCTTGGCCACGAGCTCGCGGTCCACGTCGTCGAAGGGAATCGCGATCTGCGAGATGTCGTAGAGCAGGTTCTGCACGAGCAGCTGCAGCGGCAGCATGGGCAGGAACGGCAGGAAGGCGCTGCCCACGAGCACGGAGAACACGTTGCCGAAGTTGGAACTGGCCGTCATGCGGATGTACTTGAGCATGTTGCTGAAGGTCTTGCGGCCCTCGACCACGCCCTCCTCGAGCACCATGAGGCTCTTCTCCAGCAGGATGATGTCGGCCGCCTCCTTGGCGATGTCCACGCCCGAGTCCACCGAGATCCCGATGTCGGCAGCGCGCAGCGCCGGCGCGTCGTTGATGCCGTCGCCCATGAAGCCCACCACATGGCCGTTGGCGCGCAGCGCGCGCACGATGCGCTCCTTGTCCTGCGGCGTGAGCCGGGCGAACAGCTGGTGGGTCTCGACGGCGCCGGCCAGCGCGGTGTCGTCCATCTTCTCGACCTGCGGCCCGAGCAGGAAGCCGCTGTGCGCCAGGCCCACCCGCCCGCACACATGCGCGGCCACGAGCTCGCTGTCGCCCGTGAGCACCTTGACCTGCACGCCGTGCGCGGCCAGCGCGCGCAGCGCAGGCGCCGTCGATTCCTTGGGCGGATCGAGGAAGGCGATGTAGCCGACCAGGGTCAGCCCGGCCTCGTCGGCCACCGCATAGGCCGATTGCGAGGCGGGCAGTTCCTTCATCGCCACCGCGACCACGCGCAGGCCCTGTTCGTTGAGATCCTGGGTCACGGCGCGCACGCGCGCCAGGCCCTTGGCATCGAGCGGCACCAGCCGTTGATCGCATTCGTGCTGCACCACCCGCGCATGGAAACCCTCGACGCTGCGGTCGATCGGCCTGCCCTCGGGGTCGAGGCCCTGGTAGCGGATCGCCCGGTGGCGGTTCACCACCCCACGCAGGCCGGGCACCGAGAGGCAG
>DATKFT010000448.1:0-3631 GCA_035544335.1 Pseudorhodoferax sp. | reverse complement strand
CTACAAGACCGAGGACCTCGCGGGCCAGGACCCGGGCTACGACGTGGAAGTGCGCGACAAGAAGGGCAAGACGCTGCTCAAGCTGGTCGTGAAGGGCACGGCCACGGGCGCCGCCGGCTTTGCGCTGACGGCCGAGCAGCGCGCCTTCGCGCGCCGCGACCCGCAATGGCGGCTCGCGGTGGTGTCCGACGTGGGAAGCCCCGCTGCGCAGCACAAGCTGTACAACGGGGCCGAGATGGACAAGGCGCCGGGCCTGGCGCCCGAACTGGGCTGAATCCGGCCAGGCCGGCCTGGTTTCAGGCCATCTTGCCCGACAGGTCCCACATGGCATCGACCAGTGCGTCGATGTCGTTCGCGTCGTGCCACAGGTGCGTGGAGATGCGCATCGCGTAGTGTTTCGACGCCGCGCCGATCACCGGGAAGCTGGCGTTGCGGATGATGAGGCTCTGCGGGTACTCGGCCTGCAGGCGCGAGACGAACTGCGTGGACTTGGCCGAGTTCATCACGTCGTCCTTGGTGCGGAACGGGTTGAACGAGGTCAGCGCGCACACCAGCTTGGGGTCGTCCTTGGGCGAGTACAGCGAATCCACGCCCCAGCGCTCGACGATCTTCTCCTTGAGGTAGGCCGACAGCGTGAGGTCGTAGGTCTCGATCTTCTTGCGGCCGATCTGGTCCCAGAGCTGGCAGGCACTGACCAGCGCCTGGAACATGGGCGTGTGCGTGCTGCCGCAGCTCGTCACGCTGGCCGCGATGTCGTAGGTGGCCGTGCCGTTGGTCGTGCGCTCGCGCGTGGAGTAGGTGCTGGTGTGCACCGGGAACCACTTGGGCAGCGGCAGCGGGTTGGAGGCGCGGATCTTGTTGCGGATGACCAGGATGCCCGTGGAGCCCGGCCCGCACTGCCACTTGTGGCCCGCGCCGGACATGAAGTCCACGCCCAGCGCGCCGTAGTCGTAGTGCATCATGCCTGGCAGGTGGGCGCCGTCGACGATGCTGATCAACTCGTGCTGCTTGACCACCTGCATGATCTCCGCGATCGGCAGCAGCGTGCCCGTCACATACGTCGGCGAGGACCACATCACGGCGCGCACGCGCTTGCCGGCCGCCTTGAGCGTGCGGATGCGTTCGTCGAACAGGTTCTGGTAGGTCGCAGCGGTCTGGTTGTTGCCCGTGGGCATCGCGATGCGTGAGATCTCGACGCCGTAACGGTCCTGTGCGATGGCCAGCGGCGTGTTGCCGCCACCGTGCTCGTGGTTGGTCGTGACGATCACGTCGCCGGCCTGCCAGGGGATGCCCAGGATCGCATGGCACATGCCCGAGGAGGTGTTGGCAGAGAAGGCCAGCTCGTCGACGTCCACGCCGAAGGCGGGCGCCACCAGCGCACGCAGCGCATTGTGGTCGGAGTAGCCGTTGCCGGACTCCCTGGCCTTCTTGCGGTTCTCGGTGTCGAACAGGTCCAGCGCCACCTTGGGCATGGAGCCGGCCGTACCGATGTTCATGAAGGTCCTGGCCGGGTCCAGCGTGAACATGTTCTGCACGTTGGTCCAGAAGGCTTCGTCGGCGACCAGCTGCGCGCGCAGTTCGGCGGCCGGCGTGGCCGAGTTGCTGCTGCCGCAGGCCATCAGCACCGGGCCCAGCGTGGCGGCACCTGCGCCATAGCCGAGCATGCGCAGGAAGCCGCGCCGCTTGGACGTCCAGTTGGCGATGTCGAACCGGTCCAGCGCCTGTGCATCCGGCGCGCTGGCCACGAGGGGGGAGGTCTGCTGTTCTTGCATGGTGTGGTTCCTGTGTGCTCAGCGGCGGCCGACGATGACCGCGATCTCGACCTTCACGTCGCGCGGCAGTCTTGCCACTTCGACGGTGGCGCGCACCGGCGCGTTGCCTGGCTTGAAGTACTCGCCATAGACCTTGTTCATGGCTGCGAACTCGTTGAGGTCCTTCATGTAGACCGAAGATGAGAGCACGTCGCCATAGTCCAGCCCCTGCGACTTGAGCATGGTGCCGATGTAGCGCAGCACGGCATGCGTCTGCTCTTCGATCGTGGTGCCGACCACGGCGTTGCCGGCCTCGTTGAGCGGGATCACGCCGGACAGGTACAGCGTGTGGCCGTGCGAGACCATCTGGGAGTAGGGGCCGATGGCCGGCGGCACGCCGGTGGTCGACAACACCGTGCGCTTGGCCGGCATGGCACAGGCGGTCATCAGCACAGCGGCGGCGCAGACGGCCGCGAGCTTGGCGGTGCGTGCAGAACGGATGGAATGGGACAAGGGGCTTCCTTTCTTTGTAATCGGGACCAACGCGAACGTCTCCTCTGGCCAAAAAGATAAGAAGCTAGACCCCCTCGGGATGGTTCTTCTGCTGCAGCGCAATACGGTCTAACTTGCGATCGATTCTAGGAATCGATGTGGCCTGCACAGCGCTTCATTTCCCTTACGTGGTAGTACGCAGCGGGACCTCGCACGCGCGTTTTCCACTGCACTGCAGCAATGTTTCTAGTTGAAACATCGCTGGCTGGCACCGAGATTGCTCTGCACATTCCCGGCCATGCAAACATCCCGGTGTCCAAGAACTTTCGTGCATTGCGGCCCCAGGGTGGGGCACTGACATGCAGCTGCGCCTCAAGCTGGTGCTGCTGTCCGGTGTACCCATCGTGGTGGCGCTGCTGCTCATGGGCGCGACCATGCAGCGGCAAACGCTGGCATTGGTGCGCGAGGAGCAGGCGCTGGTGCAGGCCGCGTTCATCCAGAGCAAGGAAGCCGAACTCAAGCACTATGTGGAGCTCGCGCGCAGCGCATTGGAGCGCATCGCCCAGGGACCGGGCGAGACGGGTGTGCTCAAGGAGCAGGCGCTGGCCACGCTGACGCGCATGCAGTTCGGCCTGAACGGCTATTTCTTCGCCTACGACCAGCACGGGCAGCTGCTCATCGACGCCAAGACGCTGCCGATGCAGGGCGTGGACTTCTGCGATCCCAACGATCCCGCCGGTGCCGATTCGGCACAGCGCATCCTGGACCAGGCGCGCCGCGGCGGCGGTGTGGTGCGCTACAGCTGGAGCAAGCCGGGCTCGCAGTCCATCGTGCCCAAACTCGGCTATGTGCTGACGGTGCCGGGCTGGGACTGGGTCATCGGCACCGGGGTCTACCTGGACGACGTGCAGGCCGCGCTGCAGGCCATCGAGAGCGGGGCGCGCGCCAACATCGAGAGCACGCGCCGGCGCCTCTATGCGATCGCCGCGGTCTGCGTGGTGCTGATCGGCCTGGGCGGCGTGGCGCTGAACCTCAAGGACCACCGCGTGTCCAGCGACAAGCTGCGCCGGCTCGCCCGGCGCGTCGTGCGCTCGCAGGAGGACGAGCGCGTGCGCGTGGCGCGCGAGCTGCACGACGGCGTGGTGCAGGTGCTGGCCTCCTCCAAGTTCCAGCTGGAGACCGCGCAGCTGCAGCTGGCCGATCCCGCGCTGGGGGTGCCGGCCGCGCCACGGCTGGCGCTGGACCAGGGCCTGGCGCGGCTGGGCAGCGCGCTCGTGGAGATCCGGCGTGTCTCGCATGGCCTGCGTCCGGCGCTGCTCGACGACCTCGGGCTGGAGCCCGCGCTGGCCCTGCTGGCCGAACAGGTGCAGCAAAGCAGTGCGCTGGTC
>DATKFT010000447.1:0-9940 GCA_035544335.1 Pseudorhodoferax sp. | reverse complement strand
GTCGATGATCTTGAGCTGGCCGCTCGCGTCCAGGAAGCCCGCATCGCTGGTGTGGTACCAGCCGTCGGCCGTCAACACCTCGTCGGTGGCCTTCTGGTTCTTGTAGTAGCCCTGGAGCAGGCCGGCCGAGCGCACGAGGATCTCGCCGTTGTCGGCCACCTTGATCTCCACGCCTTCGATGGGCACGCCCACGGTGTCGGCACGCACGGCATTGTCGGGCTGCAGACAGACGAACACGGCGGTCTCGGTCGAGCCGTAGAGCTGCTTCAAGTTGATGCCGATCGCGCGGTAGAAGGTGAACAGGTCCGGGCCGATGGCCTCGCCCGCGGTGTAGGCCACGCGCACGCGCGAGAAGCCCAGCGTGTTGCGCAGCGGGCCGTAGACCAGCAGGTCGCCCAGCGCGTAGAGCAGGCGGTCACCCAGGGACACCGGCTTGCCGTCCATGCGCGCGGGGCCGACGCGGCGCGCCACATCCATGAAGCGGTGGAACATGCTGCGCTTGATGCGGCCGGCGTCCTCCATGCGGATCATGACGCTGGTCAAGAGGCCCTCGAACACGCGCGGCGGCGCGAAGTAGTAGGTCGGGCCGATCTCCTTGAGGTCGATGCTGACCGTGGCGGCCGACTCGGGGCAGTTGACCACGTAGCCGCAGGCCAGCCACTGCGCGTAGCTGAAGATGTTCTGGCCGATCCAGGCCGGCGGCAGGTAGGCCAGCACATCCTCGGCCGCGGTCAGCCGGTCGAAGTCGGCACCGGCCTTGGCGCGGTTGAGCAGGCTGCGGTGGGTGTGGACCACGCCCTTGGGGTTGCCCGTCGTGCCCGAGGTGAAGAACATCGCGGCCACGTCGCCGCTGCGGCGTTGCGCGACCTGGGCTGCGAAGAAGCCGCTGTCCTGCCCCGCGCGGGCCTGCCCCTGGGCCAGCAGGTCTGCCAGGCCCGCGAGACCCGGCTCGCTGTAGTTGCGCAGGCCCCGCGGATCGTCGTACCAGATGTGCGAGAGCGCCGGATGCTGCGCACGCACCTCCAGCATCTTGTCGACCTGTTCCTGGTCTTCGACCACGCACATGCGCACTTCGGCGTTGGACAGCGGAAACACGCACTCGGCGGCGACCGCGTCCTGGTACAGCGGCACGGGGATCGCGCCCAGCGCCTGGGCGGCCAGCATGGTGGCGTACAAGCGCGGCCGGTTGGCGCCGACCACGGCCAGGTGCTCGCCGGCTTGCAGCCCGGCCTGGTGCAGGCCGCAGGCCACATGCTCGACCATGCTCGCCAGCTCGCGCCAGGTCAGCGTCTGCCAGATGCCGAACTCCTTCTCGCGCATGGCCGGCGCATCCGGCCGTTTGGCGGCATGCTGGAGCAGCAGTTGGGGGAAGGTGGTGTCCATGGGTCTCCTCGGTTCGGCGCGCGCAGCCACAGCCAGGCGGGAATGACCGCATCCTAGGGCCGACTTTGACGTCATCATGTCGGCTCAACGACAATCCTAGGGTGACCCCTCCCCCGGAATTACCCCAGGTCCCGCACCCCGCCGAGGCGCAGACGGAGCCGCTGCACCAGCGCCGGCGCGCGCCCACGGCGCGCGAACTCGACGCCATCCCCTGGCTCGCCGCGCTGGCGCCGCACGAGCGCGCGCGCGTGGCGCCCGAGATCACGGCCGGCGACGCGCGCCCCGGCGACCATGTCTGCCGCATCGGCCGGCCCGTGACCTACTGGTTCGGCGTGATCGAGGGGCTGCTCAAGATGAGCTCGGAGACCGCCCAGGGCCAGGCCATGACGTTTGCGGGCCTGCCCTCGGGCGGCTGGTTCGGCGAGGGCACGGCGCTCAAGCGCGAGCCCTACCGCTACAACGTGCAGGCCCTGCGCGCGAGCACGGTGGCCGGCCTGCCCGTGGACAGCTTCCACTGGCTGCTGGACCATTCCATCGGCTTCAACCGCTTCATCATGAACCAGCTCAACGAGCGGCTGGGCCAGTTCATCGCGGCGCGCGAGATCGACCGGCTGGCCGACCCGGACCTGCGCGTGGCGCGCAACCTCGCGGCGCTGTTCCATCCCGTGCTCTATCCCGGCGTGGGCCAGGTGCTGCGCATCACCCAGCAGGAGCTGGCCTACCTGGTCGGCCTGTCGCGCCAGCGCGTCAACGAAGCCCTGGCCACGCTGCAGCGCGCCGGCCTGGTCCGCACCGAATACGGTGGCCTGCGCGTGCTGGACCTCGAGCGCCTGCGCACCGAAGCCCCGGGGCGCGGCGGCGCGGCGTCCGCATGAGCCGCCTTGCGTGTATGGTTGCGCCTCTCCCGGGCTGCGGCCCGGGCAGCACAGGAATCCCATGAAGCAGCGTCTCTTTCTTCTTGTCGCCTTGCTGGCCGCGGCCAGCGGCAGCGCGTTCGCCCAGCTGGCCGGCCACGTCAAGACCGTCAACGGCCAGGCCAGCATCGTCTCGGGCGGCACCGCCGTCGCGGCGCGGCCCGGCACGCCGGTGTCCGTCGGCGACGTGGTGCGCACCGGCGCGGACGGCAGCGTGGGCATCACGCTCAAGGACAACACCATGCTGTCCTTCGGCCCCTCCACCACGTTCACGCTGGAGAGCTTTCTGTTCGCACCGACCGAAGGCCGCTTGCAGCTGGGCGGCAGCATCGGTGCCGGCAGCCTGCACTATGTGTCGGGCGCCATCGCCCGGCTCAAACCCGAGGCCGTGAAGATCAAGACCCCGAGCGGCATCATCGGTGTGCGCGGCACGCGCTTCGTCGCGCAGGTGGCCCCATGAGGCGGCCGCCCATCGCCGCCGCCCTGCTGCTTGCCCTGCTGGCCGCCGGCTGCGCCACGCCGCCGCCGCCCGCACCGCCGCGCGCCTATGTCGCGCTGCTCGCGAACGCCGACGGCAGCACCGGCCGCGTGGTCTACAGCGGCCCCGGCGGCACGGCCGAGCTCACGCAGGCCCGCGAGGCCGTCGCGCTCGACGGCCCGGCCACGCCCTTCACGCTGAGCGCCGAGCAGCTGCAGCGCGACCTGGGCGCCGCCATCGCGGCGCAGCCGCAGCCTCCGCGCGTGTTCGTGCTGTATTTCAATGTGGGCAATGCGCAGATCACAGCGGCCTCGCAGGCCCTGCTGCCCGACATCCTGGCCGAGGTCCGCGGGCGCCCTGCGCCCGAGCTGTCCATCGTGGGCCACACGGACACGGTGGGCAGCGCGGAGCTCAACGCGGCACTGTCGCTGCGGCGGGCCGAGCAGGTCGGCCAGCTGCTGCGCGAGGCCGCCGCAGCGGCCATCCTGGTGGAAATCACCTCGCACGGCGAGCACAACCTGCTCGTGCCCACGCCCGACGAGACGGCCGAGCCGCGCAACCGGCGCGTCGAGGTCACGGTTCGGTAGAAGCAGCCCCCATGCCGCTGCGCGGCTCCCCCTTGCGCTGCGCGAAGGGGGGCCGCGCCCGTAACCCGAGCTCCGGTGGACCTTTTGGAGACTGGCGAAGGGCCGGACCACTGGCCCAGCGCGGCCTGCAAGGCCTCTCCAGCGGTCTGGCAGCGCCAGCCCCGCGGATGTCGCGCGCAAGGCCTGCGCCGCGGCCTTCGGAACCGGCTCCCGATCCACCCGGCGCCGCGGGGCGCTACTTGCCGTCCAGCACGATGAGGTCGCCGCACTCGCCGCGGCGCAGGCGCAGCAGGTGCAGGCGCACGAGCGGATCCTCGGGCTGCTGCAATGCCAGCGCCTCGAAGGCGGCCAGTGCGCCGGGGGCTTCGGCCGCGAGCGCCGCATAGGCCGCGTCATAGGCCGCCAGGGCCGCCTCGTCCACGGGCCCCGTCAGGCCGTCGTGCAGCGGCTGGTACACGCGCAGCGGCTGCGTCTTGCCCTTGGGCAGCAGGCGCGCCACGCGGCGCACGCGCGCGCCCGTGCAGCCGGCCAGGGTGGCCTCGGACACGCACACGCGGGTGCCCAGGTACTTGTTCGCGCCCTCCAGCCGCGAGGCCGTGTTGACCGCGTCGCCGAGTGCGCGGTAGTCGAACATGGTCTTGCCGCCGAAGTTGCCGACGATGACCTCGCCGCTGTGCACGCCGATGCGCGTGCGGCCCAGCGGCTTGCCGCGTGCGAAGCTGTCGGCGAAGCGCTGCAGGTCCAGCGCGCAGTCGAACGCGCGCTGGCGGTGGTCGCTCTGTTCCACGGGCGCGGAGAACACGATGGCCAGCGCATCGCCGATGATGCGGTCCAGCGTGCCTTCGTGGCGGAACACGATGGCGATCATGCCGTCCAGGTAGTCGTTGAGCAGGCCCACGGCGTCGGCCGGGTCGATGCGTTCCATGAGACCCGTGAAGCCGGCCAGGTCGGTGAAGATGAAGCTGCAATGGCGGCGCTCGCCCGACAGCGCAAGCTGCTCCGGGTGCCGCACGATGTGCGAGACCAGGTTCGGCGAGACATAGCGCGCAAACGCCAGCCCCAGCCAGCGCCGGCGCTGCTCGCTGGCGTGGTAGCGCATGAGGCTGGGCAGCACGAAGGCCACGAGCACGCCCAGCGCGGGTGTCAGCGGGTCGACCAGCAGGCCCCGCGCCGTGAACGCCCACCAGCTGGCCGCGGCGAACAGCCCGAGCAGCACCAGTGTGGCGCCGGCCCCCGTGAGCGGCCCGCGCCGCAAGGCCAGCGTGCCCACCAGCAGACCGCCACCGAGCAGCGCCAGCGCCTCCAGCGCCTCCATGCCCGCGGGCCGGCGCAGGAACTGTCCGCCCAGCGCCTGCTCGAGCACCTGGGCATGCACCTCCACGCCCGGCACCACGGCGCCCAGCGGCGTGAACCGCAGGTCCTGCAGCCCCTGGGCCGAGCTGCCCACGAGCAGCAGGCGGCCGCGCAGCGCAGCGGGGTCGACGCGGCCCTCCAGCAGCATCCAGGCCGGGATGCGGCGCTGCGCCACGGGCCCGCTGTAGTGCAGCCACAGCTCGCCGTCGGCCGAGGTCGGCAGCGCATAGGCGCCCACGCGCAGCTCGCTGAGGCCGCCGGTCCCGTCGCCGTCCGCGCGCAGCACGAAGTTGCTCTGCCCCTGGGCGACGCGCAGCATCTCGGCCGACAGCGTGGGCAGCAGCCGTTGCCCGTGGCGCAGCACCAGCGGCACCCGGCGCAGCACGCCATCGCCGTCGGGCAGCACCGACAAGGCGCCATGGCCGGCCGCTGCGGCGGCCAGCTGCGGCAGCGGCGCGATGAGCTGCTCGGCCTGCGGCACATGGGAGCCGGGCGAGGCCCCCATCAGCACGAAGCGCGCACGCTCGGGCAGTTCGGGCAGTTCGGGCGCGGCGGACACGGCGGACGCGGGCGCCGCGGCATCGCCCTGCCGCAGCGACAAGCCCAGCACGGTCGGCATGCTGGCCAGGCTCCGGGCGAAGCGCGCATCGGGATCGGGCTGGGCCAGCAGCTCGGCACGCGTGGGCGCCGAGAGCGCCCATTGCTGCGCGAGCCGCTGGGGCGCGCTGCGGTCGGGCTCGGCGAACACCACGTCGAAGCCGATCGCCACGGCCCCGGCCTCGCGCACCCGGTCCACGAGTTCGGCCATGCGCGTGCGCGGCCAGGGCCACTGGCCGATGCGCGCCAGGCTCTCTTCGTCCACGTCGACCACGCGCACGCCCTGGTCCTGCCAGACGCGTGGCTGCCAGCGCTGGTACTGGTCGAACACCAGATGGCGCAGCGTGCGCAGCCAGGGCGGGTCGGCCGCGATCAGCACGATGGCCAAGGCCACCACCGCGCCCAGCGCGGCCGCCTGGCCCGCAATCCCCCAGCGTCTGTTCATGCGCGCCCGCGGCCTTCCAGCAAGGCGGCGATGCAGTCCAGCAGCGTCGTGCGCTGGAACGGCTTGGTCACGACGGCGTCGGCGCCGGCCTGCAGCGCGCGCACGCGGTCCTCGCTGCCGGCGCGTGCCGTCAGCAGCAGCACCGGCAGGTCGACGAAGCGCGCGTCCTCGCGCAGCATGCGGACCAGGGTCTCGCCATCGAGCGCGGGCATCATCGCGTCGGTCAGCAGCAGGTCGGGCCGCCGGGCCCGCACGGCCGCCAGCGCGGCGTCGCCGTCGGCCACGGCCTCGGCCCCGTAGCCCTCCAGGCGCAGCAGCCGCAACAGGTTGGCGCGGATGGCGGGGTCGTCCTCGGCCACCAGGATCTGGGCGCGCCGGGGCGCCGTGGCCGGGTTCACAGCAGCACCTTGAAGCAGCTGCCCTGGCCGACGCTGCTGTGCACCTCGATGCTGCCGCCATGGGCCTCCACCGCCTTCTTGACGATGGCCAGGCCCAGGCCGGTGCCCGGGATCGCGCCGACATTGCTCGCGCGGTGGAAGGTCTCGAACAGATGGGCCTGCTCCGCCTGCGGGATGCCGATGCCGTGGTCGCTGACCTCGAACACGCGCTGCGCGCCGCGCTCGTAGACGGCCAGGCGCACGGGGCCGCCCACGGGCGAGTACTTGACGGCGTTGGACAGCAGGTTGCCCAGCACATGGCGCAGCAGCCGCTCGTCCAGGCAGCCGGTCGCGCTCGCACAGCGGTACTCGAGCACAATGTCGGCCGCGCGGTCCGGGTACTGGCTGCGCGCCTCCTCGGCGCAGTGCCGGCACAGCGCGGCCAGGTCCAGCGGCAGCGGCCGGCAGTCGAGCAGCTGCGCATCGGCCCGCCCGAGCAGCAGCATACGGTCCAGCATGCCGGTCATGCGCTGCACGCCGGCCACGATGCCCTGCAGCACCTCCTGCTGCTCCTCGACCGGCATGCGCTCGCCATAGTGCGCGATGAGCTCGGCCGAGGACAGGATGGTGGCCAGCGGTGTGCGGAACTCGTGGCTGGTCATGGCCACGAAGCGCGAGCGCAGCACATTGAGTTCCTGCTGGCGCGTGAGCGCGGCGCGCACGTCGTCCTCGGCGCGCTTGCGGTCGGTGATGTCCAGGAAGGTCCAGATCGCGCCGGCCTCCGGGTTGCTGCCCGACACGCAGCGCCCGGCCAGCTGCACCCAGATGCGTGCGCCGTCCTTGCGCACCATCTGGCGTTCGCTGGTGTAGTGGCCGTCGCGCCGCAGGTGCTCGGCCGTGAGCCAGCCCTCGCGCGCATAGCTCTCCTCGTCCGGATACAGCACGCGC
The DNA here is from genome assembly GCA_035544335.1 of Pseudorhodoferax sp. Classification (GTDB taxonomy): domain Bacteria; phylum Pseudomonadota; class Gammaproteobacteria; order Burkholderiales; family Burkholderiaceae_C; genus Pseudorhodoferax. The sequence goes on along the minus strand of DATKFT010000447.1, from coordinate 2,858 downwards.
GAGGACAGGCCGGTCAGTTCCTCGCGGCTGTAGCCCATCATCTCGGCGAACTTGTCGTTGACCCAGCGGATGCGCCGGTTGACATTGAACGCGATGCCGACCAGCACGCTGGCGAAGATGGCCTCGCGTTCCGACCAGGTGCGCTGCAGCGCGCCCTCGAGCTCCTTGCGCTCGGTCACGTCCACCACGGTCCAGACCGTGCCGCGCGTGGCGTCGCTGGCGCTGACGGCCGTGCTCGTGACCGCGGCCCAGAACAGCATGCCGTCGCGCCGGCGCAGCTGCAGCTCCTCCTCGTAGGGCTGCTGCGCGGCCATGCAGGCCGCGATGCGGCTCTCCGCGCGCGCATGGTCCTGCGGCGTGGGGAACAGCGAGGCAAAAGCGACATCGGCCCAGTTCGGCGCGCTGCGCAGCGCGCGGTCGGTCCGGAAGATGCGGCCCATGGCGCGGTTGGCCCAGCGCAAGGCGCCGTCCTGCGTCAGGAAGGCGATGCCCACGCGCGCGTGCTCCAGGATGGTCTCGCGTTCGGCCAGCGTGTCGCGCAGCCGCGCCTCCAGCGCCTTGCGCCGGCTCACGTCGGAGAAGAAGCCCAGCAGCGCGCGCTTGCCCTCCCAGGGCACCTGCGTCACGCCGATCTCGATCCAGGTGCTGCGCCCGTCGGCATGCGCGAGCCGGCATTCGTAGCGTGCCGGCCCGCGCAGCTGCCGGCGCCGGCGTGCGACCAGCACGGCGCGGTCGTCCGGATGCACGGGCTCCAGAAAGCTGCGGCCCAGCAAGGCCTCGCGCGCACAGCCCGCGATCTGCAGCGCACGCTCGTTGACGAACACGAACTTGCCGTTCTGCACCACCACCATGCCCTCGCCCACATGCTCGACCACGGCGCGGTAGCGCTCCTCGGAGCGGTGCAGCGCCTCCAGCATGCGCTTGCGGTCGGTGACGTCGGTGAAGAAGGTCAGCGTCGCACGCCGGCCCGACCAGGGCACGATGGTGCTGCCCATGTCGATCCAGCGCTGCGTGCCATCGCGGTCCACCAGGCGCACCTCGTAGCGGCCCACGACGGGCTCGCCGGCCAGCCGGCGCCGGCGCCGCTCGATCACCATGGCGCGGTCGTCGGGATGCAGCAGGTGCATGTAGCCCCCGCGCTCGAGTTCGTCGCGCGTCATGCGCATGATCTCCAGCGCACGCTGGTTCACGAACACGGGCCGGTCGTCCTCGCTGAGCACCAGCGTGCCTTCGCCCGCATGCTCGACCACGGCCCGCATGCGCTGCTCGGACACATGGACCTTCTCCATCATGGCCTTGCGCCCGGTGATGTCGGTGAAGAAGATCAGCATCGCGGGCTGGCCGCCCCAGGGCACGACGGCCACGCCGATGGCGATCCAGCGCACGACGTCGCCCGGCAGCAGCAGGCGCAGCTCGTAGTGGTCGGGCGGATGCTCGCCCGCGAGCCGGCGGCGCTGGCGTTCCAGCACCATCGCCTGGTCGTCGGGATGGATGCGCGTCAGAAAGCCGATCTGCTGCATCTGCGCCAGCGGCATGGCGGCGATCTCGGCCGCGCGCGGGTTGGCATAGACCACCTTCTCGTCCTGGACCACGACCATGCCCTCGCTGAGGTGCTCGACCACGGCCCGGTAGCGCTCCTCGGAGACCTGCAGCGCCGTGCGCGTGGCTTTGGCCTCGGTGACGTCCGAGAAGAACACCATGGTGGCGGGATGGTCGCCCCAGGGCACCACGGTGGCATCGACCTCGAGCCAGCGCAGCGCGCCGCCCGGCGACTGCAAACGGCATTCGAAACGGTAGGGCGCGCCGCCGCCGCGCCGGCTGGCCTGCAGGCGCCGCAGCACCAGCGGCCTGTCCTGCGGATGCAGCCACTGCAGGCCGTCGGCGCCCGCGATCTGGGCCGCCTGCAGCTGCAGCACCTCCAGCGCACGCGCATTCCAGAACACCACACGGCCCTGCTGCAGCACGGCCACGCCCTGGCCCAGGTGTTCGACCAGCGCGCGGTGGCGCCGCTCGGACTGGCGCAAGCTGCGCTGCATGGACTGGCGCGCCGACAGGTCGCGCAGGAACAGCCCTCGCCTGCCCTCGCCGTCGCTTTCGCCTTCACCCGGCAGCGTGAACACGGACAGCTCCAGCGCGACGCGCTGGCCGTCGCGGCGCTGCACGTGCAGCTCGACGAGGCCGTCCAGATCGGGTGCCGTGTCGCCCGGCCCCTCGCACACCTGGCGGCAGGCCGCCACTTCGCCGGCGTCGGCCGGCACCAGCAGCGCGGCCAGCGGCTGGCCCAGGGTTTCGGCACAGGGCCAGCCCAGCAGCCAGGCCGCCGCCGGGTTGCAGTGCACGACACGGCCCGCCGCATCCGTGGCGATGACGCCATCGCGCGCATGCGCGAGCAGCTGCGCGGCGACACGGGCAGCGGCGGAGGGCTCTGCGGGATCGGCGCGCATGGGGGACACAAACCGGTTCTGGAGCGCCCCAGCATAGCGCATGGCGCGCCTACAATTTCACCCTGCCCCTCAAGGAGCGCGCCGATGGAGCCTCTGAACCATGCCGACCAGGCCGACCGGGCGCGGCTGCTCATCGTCGATGACGAAGCCGCACTGCGCGAGGTGCTGGCCCGCTACTTCGCCCACAACAACTTCGACGTGCGCACCGCCGCCGACGCGGCACAGGCACGTGCGCTGATCGCCGCGTCGGTCCCGGACCTGCTGCTCGTGGACGTGAACATGCCCGGCGAGAGCGGGCTGTCGCTGGCGCGCTGGCTGCGCGAGACCCATCCGCGCGTGGGCCTGGTCATGCTGACCGGCGCGGCGGACGCGGTGGACCGCATCGTCGGCCTGGAGGTCGGCGCCGACGACTAC
>DATKFT010000446.1:0-3600 GCA_035544335.1 Pseudorhodoferax sp. | reverse complement strand
TGACGGTGGCATGGGTGTGGCTCAGGTCACGGCCGTGCAGCACCTGCGCGGCCGTGCTGGCCGGGCCGAAGCCGGTGTGAAGAGGGTGTTGCTGGCCGGTCATGGCATGTCCTTTGGATGGCGTGCTCCCTGGGCACAGGGGCTTGCCGCCATTGTTCCGACGCGGCGCGTGCCTGTGAATGCCGCACCGTCCCGTCCTTTGTCGAGATCGTCCGAAACACGCCATGGATCCGCTGTCCGAAGTCCTGTCCCTGCTCTCCACACGCGACTCTTTCTTCGCGGGGCTCAGGGCGGGCGGCGATTGGGCCATCGACTTTCCGCCGCCCGAGGGCATCAAGTTCAACGCCATCGTGGCGGGCAGCTGCTGGCTCCGGGTCGAGGGCGTGGCGCAGCCGGTCCGTCTGCACGCCGGCGATTGCTTTCTGCTGTCGCGCCAGCGGACGTTCTCGCTGTGCAGCGATCTGTCGCAACCCGCCGTGGCCGCGCACGAGATCTACCGCGATACCGTACACGGCATCGCGCGCTGCGGCAGCGCCGATGCGCTGTTCCTGGTCGGTGGCCGCTTCGCCTTCGGCGAGGAGGCCCGCCTGCTGTTCGACAGCCTGCCCGCGCTGGCCGTGATCCGGGGCGGATCGGATCCCGCATCCGTGCTGAACTGGGCCTTGCTGCGCATGTCCCACGAACTGGCCAGCAGCTCGCCCGGCAGCGCGATGGTGGTCCAGCACCTGGGCCACATCATGCTCGTGCAGGTGCTGCGCATCCATCTGGCCGAGCAGGAGCACAGCGTCCCGAGCTGGCTGCGCGCCCTGTGCGATCCGCGGGCCGGTGCTGTGATCCACGCCATCCATGCCGACCCAGCCCGTCCATGGACGGTCCAGGCGCTGGCCCAGGTCGCGGGTGTCTCCCGCTCGACCTTCGCGCTGCGCTTCAAGCAGCAGGCCGGCGTCGCGCCCCTGGCGTATGTCCTGCGCTGGCGCATGCAGTTGGCGGCGCGCGCGCTGCGCAGCAGCCATGCCAGCATCTCCGCCATCGCGCAGCAGCTGGGCTACGACTCCGACAGCGCCTTCAGCCACGCGTTCAAGCGCGCCATGCATTGCGCGCCGCGGGCCTACCGGGAGCGCCATGCCGAGACCGCGCCACCGCAGGCCGCCGCAGCCCACGGCCAGGCCAGCACGCGCCCGGCTACATCCCCAGCTTCGCGCTGATGCGCACGAGCTCGGCCAGCGAGTCGGCCCGCATCTTGCGCATGGCGTTGCCACGGCGGACCTTCACGGTGATCTCGCTCAAGTTCAGCTGCGCGGCGATCTGCTTGTTGAGCAGGCCCTGCACGACCATGCGCGTGACCTCCTGCTCGCCCGGCGTCAGCGACGCCCACCTGGCCTGCAGCGCGGCGGCCTGTGCCGCCTGGCTGCGCCGCTCGCGGTCCTGCGCGATGCCCTGGTGGACCGCGTCCAGCAGGCTCTGGTCCTTGAAGGGCTTGGTCAGGAACTCGATCGCGCCGTTCTTCATCGCCTCCACGCCCATGGCGATGTCGCCATGGCCCGTGATGAACACCACGGGCAGCTGCACGCCGAGCCGCTCCATCTGCCGCTGGAAGTCCATGCCGCTCTGGCCCGGCATGCGCACATCGAGCACGAGGCAGCCGGGCGCCGGTGCCAGGTCCTGCGCGAGGAACTCCCGCGTGGAGCCGAAGCTCCGGGCCTGCAGGCCCACGGAGGCCAGCAGGTCCTCCAGCGCCGCGCGCACCGAGGCGTCGTCGTCCACGACGTAGACGACCGGTGCCGGTTCCGTGGTGTCGTGCGGGTTCATGCGCTCTTTCTCCCCTGCTCGGCGGCCGGCACGCTGAAGCAGAACACGGCACCGCGGACCTGGTCCGGCTCTGCCCAGATCTGCCCGCCATTGGCCTCGACGATGGTCCTGCTGATGGCCAGGCCGATTCCCACGCCCTCGTCCTTGGTGGTCCAGAAGGCCTCGAACACATGGGCGTGCACGGCGGCCGCGATGCCCATGCCGCTGTCGGCGACGCTGAGCAGCAAGGCCTCGTCCTGCCTTTGCGAGGCGATGCGCAGGCTGCGCTCGGACGGTGGCACCGCGGCCAGCGCCTCCACCGCGTTGAGCACGAGGTTGCCGACCACCTGCTGGATCTGCACGCGGTCGGCGAACGCGGGCGGCAGGCCCGGCGCCAGGTCCAGCACCAGCGCGATGCCGTTGCGCTCCAGCTCGGCGCGCGACAGGCCCAGGATCTCGGTGATGGCCTCGTTGAAGTCGAACGCGCTTCTGTGCGGCGGCGTGCCGCGCGTGAGGCTGCGCACGCGCACGATGATGCTGCTCGCGCGGCCCGCGTCGTCCACGATGCGCGCGAGCGCCTGGCGCGCCTTGTCCAGCTTGGGCGGGTCCTGCGCCAGCCAGCGCTGGCAGGCGTTGCCGCTGGTCACGATGGCCGCGAGCGGCTGGTTGACCTCGTGTGCGATGGACGCGGTCAGGCCGTCCAGGCTCTTGACGCGTGCGATGCGCAGCAGCTGGGCCTGGGCATCGCGCGCCGCCGCCTGCGCGGCCTCCATCTTCACGACGAGGTAGGTGATGGTCCCGATCGCCGCCATGCTGATGCCCATGTTGACGAGGCCTGCGCGCAGGTCGCCGTGCGGCGTGAACGCAAAGCTCAGCACGGTCAATGCGATGCAGACGCCGCTGAGCCCCACCAGCGCACGCCGGGGCAGCACCCGCGCGGCCGCCAGGATGACGATGGTGTAGAACACCGCGGCGGCGACCTCGTAGCTGGTCGTCGTGTCGACCACGAAGATCGCCAGCATGGCGAGCGCCATGAGCGCCAGCTGCAGGGCGAACCTCATGCGCGGCGAGACGGGCATGGGGCGGTGCCGGCCGCGCCGCCGGGCCTGTGGGCGTGGGTCTGCGCAGGGCCGCACGGCAGGCGCACGAAGGCCAGAAAACCGGGTATCGACGACATGCACATTCCCATCGGGCGCAGAGCCTAGCACGCAGCCAGGCCGCCAGGCCCGCCGCCTGCCTGGCGGGCCGTTCATCCTTCCTCACCCGCACTCCAGAACGATTGGCGCACGCCGGGCAAGCCTTCGGCCTGGCCGACCACGCCGTCGAGTTCCTCGGCCTGCACGGCCGTGGCGTACAGCGTGCAGGCGATCTCCACCTCGTCCTTGCCGAAGGCATGGTCGTCGATCTGGCGCGCAGGATAGCTGGCCGCCTCCAGGATCTCGGCCATCTGCTCGCGGATCTCGGACTGGTGTTCGCGCGCGCAGATCGCAAAGACCCGGTAGGTGGCCTCGCTGGCCTCCTCGCGGAAGGGCCTGCGGTCGATCCGGTTCACCACGGGCCGCAGCAGCGTGTTGCTGGCCAGCACGAACAGCGCGGCCAGCGCGGCCTCGCCCGGCAGCCCCGCGCCTGCGCAGGCGCCCACGGCACCCGAACCCCACAGCGTGGCCGCGGTGTTCAGGCCCGAGATGCTCGCGCCCTCCTTCATGATGGCGCCCGCGCCCAGGAAGCCGATGCCGGAGACCACGTAGGCGACGACCGTGATCGTGGTCTGCGAGCCGCCGTTGATGTCGTAGAGCCGCGCGCCCAGCGAGA
>DATKFT010000445.1:0-7436 GCA_035544335.1 Pseudorhodoferax sp. | reverse complement strand
CGCGAGGCACGCGACTGGCTGCAGGTGGGCTCGGCCAACATGGCCTTCCATGCCGCCATCGTGGCGCTCAGCGACAGCGAGCGCCTGTCGGCCATGTTCCAGGACATCGCGGCCGAACTGCGGCTGGCGTTCGGCATGCTGGACGACCCTGAATATCTGCACGCGCCGTACGTGGACCTCAACGCCCGCTTGCTCAACGTGTTCCTGGAAGGCCAGACGGCCACGGCCGCGCGCGAACTGGAGACCTACCTCGTGCAATCCGAACGCATGCTGCTGGCGGTGTACGCGCGGCAGGTCTCCTGAGGCACCGGTCGCCCAGCGCCGATCCATCCCGCGCCCAGTCTCGCCGATGCCCATTTGGTTGAACAATCCATAGAAACACTAGAACAATTCGAGTCTAATTCATGTGATGATCCTTTGCATTGTTGAATGCACTGATACTTTTGTTGCACAACACGTGATAACTTCGGCTCTGCATGGGCCCGGAAGCAGCCGCGCCATGGCCTGCGCAGATATCCGGTTCTTGTCGTGCCACGGTCTTCGTCCATCCCTGTAAGGAGTTCTCCATGAAGCGTCGAATCTTTTGTGCCACCGTCTCTTTCGTGGCCAGCCTTGGTTTTGCCGGTGCGGCCGCCGCACAGACGAAGTGGGACTTCGCCACGGCCTATCCCTCGTTCAACTTCCACTCCAAGAACAACGAGCAGTTCGTCAAGGACGTGGATGCCGCCACCCAGGGCAAGCTCAAGATCACGCCGCACTTCGGCGCCTCGCTGTTCAAGATGCCCGAGATCAAGCGGGCCGTGCAGACCGGCAACGCGCAGATGGGCGAGTTCTTCCTGGTCAGCTTCCAGAACGAAGCCCAGATCTTCGGCGCCGACGGCCTGCCGTTCCTGGTCAGCAGCTACGACGAGGCCTACAAGCTCTACCAGGCGCAAAAGCCGCTGCTGCAGCAGCTGCTCGACAAGCAGGGCCAAGTGCTGCTGTACGCGGTGGCCTGGCCGCCGCAGGGCATCTACACCAAGAAGCCCGTCAACTCGGCGGCCGACCTCAAGGGCATGAAGTGGCGCGTGTACTCGCCCACGACGGCGCGCATCGGCGAGCTGATCGGCGCGCAGCCCGTGACCATCCAGGAAGCGGAGCTGTCCCAGGCGCTGGCGACTGGCGTGGTCGACGGCCTGATCACCTCGAGCGCGACGGGCGCGGACAACAAGCTGTTCGAGAACCTCAAGTACTACTACAACGTGCAGGCCTGGATTCCCAAGAACGCCGTGGTGGTCAACAAGAAGGCCTTCGGCGCACTGGACAAGGCGCAGCAGGAGGCCGTGCTGAAGGCGGCGGCCGTCGCCGAAGAGCGCGGCTGGAAGGAGTCGCGCGAGGTCGATGCGCGCTCGCTGGCCACGCTCAAGGCCGGCGGCATGCAGGTGGAGCAGCCTTCCGCGCAGCTCAAGGCCGACCTCGCCAAGATCGGCCAGACCGTGGTGAACGAATGGGTGGAGAAGGCCGGCGCCGACGGCAAGACCATGCTCGACGCGTTCAAGGCCGCCAAGTAAGGACTGCCTGAGCGAACCGCCCTTTGGGTTGCCGAGCTGCACGCCCGAAGGGCTTTCCCGTTTTTTCTTTCGTATTTCCAGGGCCGACGCGGTCGGCCTGCAAGGAAACTCCGATGCGCAGATTTCTCGATGGCCTGTACGCCACCAGCGCCTGGCTGGCCGGCTTGTGCATGGTCGGCGTGCTGGCCATGGTGCTGCTGACGGTGCTCAGCCGCCTCATGGGTTTCTCGGCCCCCGGCACCGACGCCTATGCGGGCTACGCGATGGCGGGCGCCGGCTTCATGGCGCTGGCCAGCACGCTCAAGCACGGTGAGCACATCCGTGTCACGCTGATCCTGGGCATGCTCAAGGGCTCTGCCCACAAGGCGCTGGAAGTCGCCGCGCTCGTGATCGCCACGCTGCTGGCGGGCTTCCTGGCGTTCTACTCGGCCCGCCTGGCCTGGCAGTCGTGGGAGATCGACGACATCTCGGTCGGCATCGATGCCACGCCGCTGTGGATCCCGCAGATCTTCATGGCCCTGGGCACGCTGGTGTTCTTCATCGCCTTCTGCGACGAGCTGGTGCTGGAACTGACGGGCAAGCGCCAGAGCGGCGGCAACGAGGACGCACACCATGAATGAAATCTACGCCAGCGTTGCGCTGATCGTCGTGCTGCTGGCCCTGCTGGGCGGCGGCGTCTGGGTGGGGCTCACGCTGGCCGGCGTCGCCTGGTTCGGCATGGAGTTCCTGACCGCGCGCTCGGCCGGCGACGCCATGGCCATGACCATCTGGGGCTCGGCCAGCAGCTGGACGCTCACGGCGCTGCCGCTGTTCGTGTGGATGGGCGAGATCCTGTACCGCACCAACCTGTCCGAGAGCATGTTCCGCGGCCTGGCACCCTGGGTCAACGCGCTGCCGGGCCGGCTGCTGCACACCAACGTGATCGGCTGCACCATCTTCGCGTCGGTGTCGGGCTCGTCGGCCGCGACCTGCGCCACGGTGGGCAAGATGAACATCCCCGAACTGCGCAAGCGCGGCTATCCGGACGAGCAGATCATCGGCTCGCTGGGCGGCCCTGCCACGCTGGGCTTGCTGATCCCGCCGTCAATCATCCTGATCGTCTACGGCGTCTCGGCCGAACTGTCGATCTCCAAGCTGTTCATGGCCGGCGTGCTGCCGGGCCTGATGCTGGCCGTGCTGTTCAGCGGCTGGATCGTGGTCTGGGCGCTCATGAACCCCGGCAAGGTGCCCAAGGCCGACGCGCAGCTGAGCTTCACGCAGAAGATCTACGAGGCCCGCCACCTGATCCCGGTCGTGCTGCTGATCGCCAGCGTGGTGGCCAGCATCTACACCGGCATCGCCACCGCGACCGAGGCGGCGTCCATCGGCGTGGCCGGCGCGCTGGTGCTGTCGGCCTCGCAGCGCGCGCTGACCTGGGAGAGCTTCAAGGCCTCGCTGTTCGGCGCCACGCGGCTGTACTGCATGATCGCGCTGATCCTGGCCGGCGCGGCTTTCATGACGCTGTCCATGGGCTACATCGGCCTGCCGCGCCAGCTCGCCGAGTTCGTGGGCAGTCTGAACCTGTCGCCTGGCATGCTGCTGGTCGTGCTGGGCATCTTCTACATCCTGATCGGCTGCTTCCTGGACGGCATCTCCACCATCGTGCTGACCATGAGCGTGGTGCTGCCCATCATCCATGCCGCGGGCATCGATCCGCTGTGGTTCGGGATCTTCCTGGTCATCACGGTGGAGACCGCGCAGATCACGCCGCCCGTGGGCTTCAACCTGTTCGTGCTCCAGAGCATGACGGGCAAGCAGATCACCTACATCGCGCGTGTCTGCGCGCCGTACTTCTTCCTGATGGTGCTGGCGCTGGTGCTGCTGTGGTTCTTCCCGCAGATCGTGACGGCCCTGCCCGCGCGCATGTAGGGCGGGGGGCGGCCCTGCCTGCGGCGCCGGCGCGCTGTCAGCGCTGGCGCAGCACCCAGGCCAGCAGGGCGTCCAAGGCCTCGTCGAGCGCTTCGGCATCCGTCCTGCCGCTGCGCCGCAGCACCGCGAAGCCGTGGTCGGCGCCCGCGATGTCCACGCAGCTCGCGATGCCGGCCAGGCCGGCCTGCATGCTGGCGTAGGGGCCGGCTTCGGCCAGCGCGTCGCGGCTGCCGCGGATGAACAGCATCGGGATCTGGATGGCAGCGAGGTGCTCCGCGCGGGCGACCGAGGGCTTGCCCGCGGGGTGGAGCGGAAAGCCCAGGAAGACCAGGCCGCGCACGCCGGGCAGCGGGGACTGCGCCTGCGCCTGCGAGCTCATGCGTCCACCGAAGGACTTGCCGCCGGCGAACAGCGGCGTCGCGGGCCAGCGCTCGTGGGCCAGCGCCACGGCCGCGCGCACGGTGGCGTGCGCGGTCGCTGGGCTGTCCACGCGCCGCTTGCCGGCCTGCATGTAGGGGAACTGGTAGCGCAGGCAGGCGATGCGGCGCCGGGCCAGGCCCTGCGCCACGTCCTTCATGAAGGCGTGCTCCATGCCGGCACCCGCACCGTGCGCGAACACGTAGGCGGCCAGCGGCGCCGCGGACGGGCAGGGCTGGGTGGCGATGGCCGCGACGGCCGTGCCGTCCGGCAGGGTCAGGTCAAGGCGTTGGGTGTCGGTCATGCGCAGGGCGGGGCAGGGCAGCAGCAAGGGACGCAAGGGGGGCGGATTGTCGCGCGCGTGCCGGGGGCCGCGCACGGGGCGGGGCCGGCGTGCACGGATTTGGCGCGCTGGCGACAGCCGCTGCGCCGCTGCGCGCTTACGCTGCGCGACCTTGGAATGTTCCAGACCGATCTTTCGAAAGACAGCCATGGCAGACAGCTTGCAGACCCAGGTGCACGGCAACGTGCTCGTGATGACGGTGAACCGGCCCGAGGCGCGCAACGCCATGGACCAGGCGACGGCCCAGGCGCTGGCCGCCGCGCTGGACGAACTCGATGCGCGCGACGACCTGCGCCTGGGCATCGTGACGGGGGCCGGCGGCACCTTCTGCTCGGGCATGGACCTCAAGGGCTTTCTGCGCGGCGAGCGGCCCAGCGTGGAGGGACGCGGCTTTGCCGGCCTGACCGAGCGGCCGCCGCGCAAGGTGCTGATCGCGGCCGTGGAGGGCTATGCGCTGGCGGGCGGCTTCGAGATGGTGCTGTCCTGCGACCTCATCGTCGCCTCGCGCGCAGCCAAGTTCGGCCTGCCCGAGGCCAAGCGCGGCCTGGTCGCGGCGGCCGGCGGGCTGATGCGGCTGCCGCGGCGCATGCCCTACCACCTGGCCATGGAGTACGCGCTGACCGGCGACATGCTGGACGCCGAGCGCGCCCACGCGCACGGCCTCGTCAACCGCCTGGCCGAGCCGGGCCAGGCGCTGGCCGTGGCCCTGCAGCTGGCGGCCAGCGTGGCGGCCAACGGCCCGCTGGCCGTGGCGGTCAGCAAGCGCATCGTCAGCGAGTCGGCCGACTGGAGCCAGGACCAGATGTTCGCGCGCCAGCAGCCGATCGTCGCGCCGGTCTTCGGTTCGGCCGATGCGCGCGAAGGCTCGGCCGCGTTCGCCGAGAAGCGCGCGCCGAACTGGACCGGGCGTTGAGCCGCTGAGCCGTTCAGCCGCTCGGCTCAGCTCAGCGGCTTGAGGTGCCGGTGGCGTTCGTGCGTGCCGTGGCCATGCGCGTGCGCATGGGCATGGGCGGGATCCTCGGCCGCCAGCGGCACCAGATGGATGGCGCCGTGGCGCACGCCGCGCAGCGCCACCAGCCGTTCGGCGCAGCCCTGCACGGCGGCCGCGGGGCCGCGCAGCACCGCCGTCTCCAGGCAGTCGTGGTGGTCCAGGTGCGTGTGCAGGCTGCTGACCACGAGGTCGTGGTGCTCGTGCTGCAGGTCCAGCACGCGCCGGGCCACGGGCTGGTCGTGGTGGTCGTAGACGTAGCTGACGCTGGCCACGCACCAGCGCTCGTCGGCAGGCGCTTCGGGCCGGGCTGGGGGCAGCGGCGCGGCCAGCGTGGCGTCGCCCAGGCGTGAGCGGATCAGGTCGCGGACGGCCTCCGAGCGGTTCTCGTAGCCCTTGGCGGCGATCAGCGCGTCGAACTGGCGGGCCAGTGCGTCGTCCAGCGAAATGGTGAAGCGTTGCATGCGGTCGAGTGTGCCGTATCCGGCCACGCGGGCACCCCGTCAATCCTGCCATGATGCACTGCAACAGTGCATGCAGGCATGACTGTCATCAATGCAAGTGACAAACGCATACCAGCTTCAGTGTTTTCCTGGGGCGGGTCGCAATTCATCTTGGGTACAGTTCTTGTTAGGTTGATCGAACCTACTACGGAGAAATCTACAAATGACACAAAAGATCGCTTACGTGACCGGCGGCATGGGCGGCATCGGTACCGCCATCTGCCGGCGCCTGCACAAGGAGGGATTCAAGGTCATTGCCGGCTGCGGCCCGACCCGCGACCACGCCAAGTGGATCGCCGAACAGGCGGCGCAGGGTTACACCTTCTACGCGTCGGTGGGCAACGTAGGCAACTGGGACTCCACGGTCGAGGCCTTCACCAAGGCCAAGGCCGAGCACGGCAGCATCGACGTGCTGGTCAACAACGCGGGCATCACCAAGGACCGCATGTTCCTCAAGATGACGCGCGAGGACTGGGACGCCGTGATCGAGACCAACCTCAACAGCATGTTCAACGTCACCAAGCAGGTGGTGGGCGACATGGTCGAGAAGGGCTGGGGCCGCATCGTCAACATCTCGTCGGTCAACGGCGAGAAGGGCCAGGCCGGCCAGACCAACTACTCGGCCGCCAAGGCCGGCATGCACGGCTTCACGATGGCGCTGGCCCAGGAACTGGCCAACAAGGGCGTGACCGTGAACACCGTGAGCCCGGGCTACATCGGCACCGACATGGTCAAGGCCATCCGCCAGGACGTGCTGGACAAGATCGTGGCCACCATCCCGGTCAAGCGCCTGGGACAGCCCGAGGAGATCGCGTCCATCATCGCCTGGCTGGCGTCCGACGAGGGCGGCTACTCCACGGGGGCCGATTTCTCGGTCAACGGCGGACTGCACATGGGCTGACACTGCCGCAACGCTTCCAACTTGAACCCGCCTCGGCGGGTTTTTTCGTTCCAGGGCGTCGGATGGAGGCCGGCGCTACGGTAAATTTCCTGGACAAATTTCCACAACAGCCCGACCGCCCGAAAGACCCCCATGCCCCACAGCGTCTCCCTGATCAGCACGATCGCCGTCGGTCTGGGGCTGGCCTTGGTGTTCGGCTTCCTGGCCTCCTGCGTGCGCCTGCCGGCGCTGGTGGGCTACCTGCTGGCCGGCGTGGTCATCGGCCCGTTCACGCCGGGCTTCGTGGCCGATGCCGGCATCGCCGCGCAGCTGGCCGAGATCGGCGTGATGCTGCTGATGTTCGGCGTGGGCCTGCATTTCTCGCTCGACGACCTGCTGGCCGTGCGCAAGATCGCGCTGCCCGGCGCGGTCGTGCAGATCGCCGTGGCCACCAGCCTGGGCATGGGCCTGGCCACGCTGTGGGGCTGGAACCTGGGCGGCGCGCTGGTGTTCGGCCTGTCGCTGTCGGTGGCCAGCACCGTGGTGCTGCTGCGCGCGCTCGAGAGCCGCGGCGTGCTGGATTCCTTCAACGGCCGCATCGCGGTCGGCTGGCTGGTCGTCGAAGACCTGGCCATGGTGCTGGTGCTCGTGCTGCTGCCGCCGCTGGGCGGCTGGCTGGCAGGCCAGCAGGGCACCGACATGCAGGCGCTGTGGAAGACGCTGGGGCTCACGCTGCTGCAGGTCGGCGGCTTCGTCGCGCTGATGCTGATCGTGGGCCGGCGGCTGTTCCCCTGGGTGCTCTGGCAGGTGCAGCGCACGGGCTCGCGCGAGCTGTTCACGCTGTGCG
>DATKFT010000444.1:0-1601 GCA_035544335.1 Pseudorhodoferax sp. | reverse complement strand
TCGTGACGGCGATGGCCCAGGCCGCAAGCGAGATCAGCACCGTCGCCTGTAGCCCGGAAACCAGCCATCCCGCGTAGGGGTCCTCGAAGAGGACCTTCCAATTCCATGCGTAGTTCATCAGAAGTCCCGAGCGGGCCGTGTCATTCCGGCAGCGCGGCCAACTTCAACGCTGCCGCGAGGTCCTTCGAAAGCGGCACGTCCAAAGGCGCGAACCACTTGTCGTAGGAAGCGTTGAGTTCGCCGGACCGCACACTGCGGGCGATGGTGGCGTTCACGAGGCTCAGGAACACGGTGCTGTTCTTCTGCAGCATCAGACCGTACGGATCGAAGGACAGAGGCCGGCCGACGACCTCGTAGTCCAGTGGTGTCGGTGCGGTCTTGCGCAACCCGGACAGCAGGATGTCGTCGGTCGAGAACGCGTCGACCCGCCCCGTCGAGAGGGCGAGGAAACCCTCCGAGTTGTCCTTCACCGGAACGATGCGCACCTTCAGCTTCTTCGCTTCGATCAGCGCCTTGACCAGGCGCTCTGGCGTGGTGTTGATGGGCAGCGCCACCGCCTTGCCGTTCAGGTCTTCGACCTCCTTGATGTCCGTGCCCTTGCGCACGAGGAGCCGCGTGGTGGAGATGAAGTGCGGCGCGCTGAAATCGACCTGGGCCTGGCGGCCCAGCGTGTTGACCGTCGACCCGCATTCGAGATCGACGGTGCCATTGGCCACCAGTGCGATGCGGTTCTGTGGGTTCACCGCGATGTAGTCGACCTTCAACGCCGGCACCTGGAGCCGCTGCCTGACCGCGTCGACCACCTTCAGACAGAGGTCCATGGCGTAGCCGACGGGCTTCCTGTCGTCGTTCAGGTAGGAAAAGGGAATCGACGACTCGCGGTAGCCCAGCGTGATCGTGCCCTTGGCCTTGATGCGTTCCAGGATGGGATCGGTGCTCTGCGCGAGCGCCGCACTGCCGCTTGCGAACAGCGCGGCACCAACGACGCCGAACAGGACGCGAGACATGGAATGGATGGCGGTGTTCATGCGGGTGTTCCTCAGGAGGCCAGCGTGGCGGCGGGTTGAGCGGTGCCGGTCAGGGTCGCCACCAGTTCAGCGAGGCTGGACACGGTGAGGTCGGGTTTCGCCTAGTGCACCAGGGCAAGCAATTTCTCGACAACTTGATCGGCAACGCGCATGGGGATTCTCAGAATTGGTTTTCAGTGATTCACGGCGCTATGCGCCAGCCTCATCGCATGAAACCCGCACTGCCCAAGCCAGGGACACCGAGCAAGGGCCGCCCCGCCGCGAGGGTGTCGTCCCCCTCCCCCGCGAAGCGGGTAGAGAGGGGGAAGGCGCGTCAGCGCCTCAGGGGGTGCCCCCAGTCAATGCGCCCGCATCTTCGTACGCAGGCGCGCAATCGCCTGGCTGTGCAGCTGGCACACACGCGATTCGGTCACGCCCAGCACGGCGGCGATTTCCTTGAGGTTCATGTCGTGCTCGTAATACATGCCCATGATGTACTGCTCGCGCTCGGGCAGGGCCTTGATGGCTTCGACCAGGGCCACGCGCAGGCGGTGGTCGCGCAGCAGCGCAAAGGGGTCGGCGCCGCTGTCGGCC
>DATKFT010000443.1:0-13542 GCA_035544335.1 Pseudorhodoferax sp. | reverse complement strand
CCAGACGAAGTGGTTGAGTCCCATGACGAACACGCACATCACGCCGATGCCCAGCGCGATGCGCGGAAAGTCGCCCCTGGCCGTCGTCTCGGCGATGTAGCTGCCCAGGCCCTGGGCCGTCAGCGTGGTGTCGCCCGAGCTCACGTACTCGGCCACGATGCTCGCATTCCAGGAGCCGCCGCTCGCCGTGATGGCGCCCGTCACCACGCTCGGGAACACGGCCGGCAGCAGGTAGCGGCGCCACCGGAGCCAGCCCGACAGCCCCAGGTTGGCGGCCGCCAGCCGCAGCTCGGTCGGGATGCTGGAGGCGCCCGCGATCACGTTGAACAGGATGTACCACTGCGTGCCGAACACCATGAGCGGAGACAGCCACAGGTCCGGGTCCAGCCGCCAGTGCACGATGCCCAGCACGGCCACCGGGAACAGCAGGTTGGCGGGAAACGCCGCGAGAAACTGCGCCACGGCCTGCACGCGGCCCGACCAGCGCGGGCGCAGGCCGATCCACACGCCCACGGGCACCCAGACCACGGCCGCCAGCACCACGAGCACGAGCACGCGCAGCAAGGTCCAGCAGCCCAGCACGAACACATGGCCGGCCTCCCGCCAGCCCACCTCGGTGTGCACGAAGGCCACCAGCTGCCAGACGGCGAACAGCACGGCGGCGGCCAGCGCCGCGTCCCAGGCGCGGCGCAGCCCCGGCGCGGGCGGGCGCGGCCGCGCGCGGATCGAGGTGCCGTCGTAGCGGCGACGCAGCAGGGTCAGGCTGCGCTCGAACTGTGCGATGGCATGCCCGGCCACGGCCTGCACGCCCTGCGTGCGGCGCAGAAAGGCCAGCAGCCAGGACTGCGGCACGGCCTCGGCGCCCCCTTCCTCGAAGCGGAACTTGTCGGCCCAGGCCACCAGCGGACGGAACAGCAACTGGTCGACCACCACGATGCCGACCAGCATCGCTGCGATCGCCCAGCCCACCGCATGCAGGTCGCGCGCCTGGATCGCCAGCGCGATGTACGAGCCCACGCCCGGCAGCAGGATGGTCTGCTGCGAGACCGTGATGGCCTCGGAGGCGACCACGAAGAACCAGCCGCCCGACATCGACATCATCATGTTCCACAGCAGGCTGGGCGTCGCGAACGGCAGCTCCAGCCGCCAGAAGCGTTGCCAGCCCGACAGCTGGAACATGCGCGCGGCCTCCTGCAGTTCGGCCGGCACGGCGCGCAGCGACTGGTACAGGCTGAACGCCATGTTCCAGGCCTGGGACGTGAAGATCGCGAAGATGGCCGCGCACTCCACGCCGAACAGATTGCCCGGGAACAGCGCGATGAAGCCCGTGACCGTGATCGACAGAAAGCCCAGGATGGGAATGGACTGCAGGATGTCCAGCAGCGGCACCAGCACCTGCTCGGCCGCGCGCGACTTGGCCGCCAGCACCGCGAACCAAGCGCTGAACAGCAGCGCTGCGGCCATCGCGAGGAACATGCGCAGCATGGTGCGCAGCAGGTAGTAGGGCAGCTGCCAGGGGTCCAGCGACAGCGTCAGCGCGTCGCCGAGCTGGTAGGGCTGGGCCATCTGCGTGGCGCCGAAGCTCAGCAGCACCAGCGCGCCCAGCACCAGCGGCAGCAGCGCCCAGTCCCAGCGGTTGGTGCCGGCCTCGGCCAGCGGGCGGGCGAAGAGTTCGCGGTGCTTGTGCTGCATGCATCGGTCCCTGCCGCCCGGACTCCTGGCCGGCGGTGGCGCATTGTGGCACCGCGCCGGGGGCCGGGCCGCCGGCCAGGTCCACGCGGGTTCGCGCCGGGCCGGCAGGCCGCCACGGCGCGCCGGACGTCAGGCCGCCGGCAGTTCGTCCAGATGGCAGGCCCGCAGGTGGTCACCCTGGACCTCGCGCAAGACCGGCCTCTCCACGCTGCACCTGGCGAACGCGTAGGGACAGCGGGTGTGGAAGTGGCATCCCGCCGGCGGCTGGATGGGGCTGGGCACGTCGCCCTTGAGCATGATGCGCCTGCGCGTGGCCAGCGGGTCGGGCACGGGGACGGCCGACATCAGCGCCTGCGTGTAGGGGTGGCGCGGCGCGCGGAAGATCTGCGCCCGCTCGCCGATCTCCACCACCTTGCCCAGGTACATCACGGCGACGCGGTGGGTCATGTGCTCGACGATGGCCAGGTCGTGGCTGATGAAGAGCAGCGACAGGCCCAGTTCCTTCTGCAGGTCCTGCAGCAGGTTCACGATCTGCGCCTTCACCGAGACATCGAGTGCCGACACCGCTTCGTCGCACACGATGAGCTCGGGCCTGGACGCCAGTGCACGTGCAATGCCGATGCGTTGCCGCTGCCCGCCCGAGAACTCGTGCGGAAAGCGGTCCAGGCCCTCGCGCGAGAGCTGGACCATGTCCATCAGGCCATGGAGTTCGCGCGCCAGGTCGGCCGGCGCGCTGGCGATGCCGAAGTTGCGCAGCGACTCGGCCAGGATGGCGCGCACACGCATGCGCGGATTCAGACTCGAGAACGGATCCTGGAACACCACCTGCATGCGCTTGCGCACGGGCCGCATCTGCCCGGTCTTGAGGCCATCGATGCGGGCGCCGTCCAGCCGGATCTCACCGCTGGTCACGTCGGTCAAGCCCAGCACCGCACGCGCCACCGTCGACTTGCCACAGCCGGACTCGCCCACGATGGACAGCGTTTCGCCGCGCCGGATGTCGAAGGACACACCGTCGACCGCATGGACCTTCCTGGCGCCGCGGCCGAACAGGCCCGCGCCCAGCTCGTAGTGCTTCACGAGCGAGACCACTTCCAACAGCCGTTCGCTCATGCCGCCACCTCCTCGCCCGCGCTGGCCGCGTGCGCCAGATGGCAGGCGACGGTGTGGCCTTCGCCCAGGTGCACCAGGCCAGGCGCCACCTCCCGGCAGACCGGTTGCACCTGGGCGCAGCGGCCGGCGAACACGCAGCCCTGGATGCGCTTCTTGAGGCTGGGGACCAGGCCGGGGATTTCCGCCAGGCGTGCGCCTTCGTTCTCGAACGAGGCCCCGAGCTTGGGGACCGCGCCCAGCAAGCCCTGGGTGTAGGGATGCAGCGGCCGGGCGAACAGCGCGCGCACGGGCGCCTCCTCCACCTTCCTGCCGGCATACATCACCACGACGCGGTCCGCCACCTCGGCCACGACGCCGAGGTCGTGCGTGATGAGCACGATCGCTGCGCCCACGCGGTTCTTGAGGTCGCGCATCAGGTCCAGGATCTGCGCCTGGATCGTGACGTCCAGCGCGGTCGTCGGCTCGTCCGCGATCAGCAGCCGGGGGCTGCAGGCCAAGGCCATGGCGATCATCACGCGCTGGCGCATGCCGCCCGACAGCTGGTGCGGAAACTCGCGCGCGCGGCGCTCCGGCTCGGGGATGCCGACCATGCCGAGCAGCTCGACGGTCCGCTGGCGGGCCGCATCGCGGCCCAGGCCCTCGTGCAGGCGCAGGCTTTCGTCGATCTGGAAACCGACGGTCAGCACCGGGTTCAGGCTGGTCATGGGCTCCTGGAAGATCATCGAGATCTGGTTGCCCCGGATGTCGCGCATCTC
The DNA here is from genome assembly GCA_035544335.1 of Pseudorhodoferax sp. GTDB lineage: Bacteria > Pseudomonadota > Gammaproteobacteria > Burkholderiales > Burkholderiaceae_C > Pseudorhodoferax. The sequence continues at coordinate 9,982 of DATKFT010000443.1, read as the reverse complement.
GGCTTCGGACAGCTCCAGCAGGTTCTTGCCCTCGAACCGGATCGCGCCTGCGCTCTTGCCGGTCTTCTCGGGGATCAGCCGCAGGATGGACATCGAGGTCACCGACTTGCCGCAGCCGGACTCGCCGACGATGGCCAGCGTTTCCGCGGCGTTCACGCTGAACGAGACGCCATCGACGGCGCGGTTCACGCCATCGGGCGTGCGGAAATGCGTCTGGAGGTTTTCAACTTCAAGAATGCTTGGCATCACAGCCTCTTCACAAGTCGCGGGTCCAGCGCATCGCGCAGGCCATCGCCCAGCAGGTTGACGGCCAGCACCGTGACCGACAGGAACACGGCGGGGATGAAGACCATGTGCGGCTTCACCTGCCACAGCGCGCGGCCATCGGCCATGATGTTTCCCCAGGAAGGAATGGTGGTCGGCACGCCGGCCCCGATGAACGAAAGAATCGCCTCCAGCACCATCGCGCTGGCACAGATGTAGGTCGCCTGCACCGTGAGCGCGGAGACCGTGTTGGGCAGCACGTGCCGGAACACGATGCGCCCGCTGCGGTTTCCCGACATCACCGCGCCGTCGATGAAGGGCTGCTCGCGGATGGACAGCACCACGCTGCGCACCAGGCGGCACACGCGCGGGAACTCGGCGATGGTCAGCGCCAGGATGACGTTCGCCAGACCGCCCTGGGTCACCGCCATCAAGGCGATCGCGAGCAGGATGGAGGGGATGGCCATCAGCCCGTCCATGACGCGCATCACGAGGCCATCGGCCCAGCGCACGAAACCGGCCAGCAGACCGAGCAGTGTGCCGGCCAGGGTCGCGAGCAGCGCGACGCAAAAGCCCACCACGAGGGAGACCCGCGCGCCATAGACGATGCGCGAATAAATGTCGCGGCCCAGCCGGTCCGTGCCGAACCAGTGTTCGGCCGACGGCACCCGCGCGCGCTGGGCCGGCGACAGCGCATTCGGGTCGGCGGTGGCGATCCACGGCGCGAAGACCGCGACGACGAGCAGCAGCAGCAGCACGGCGCCTGCAGCGACGCTGGCCGGATGCCGGCGCCACAGCCCGCGCAATCCGGCCAGCGGCCGTCGCTCCGGAAAGACATCGGGCAGTTCAGGGGCGGCAACAAGGCCGCCGGTACGAGAGTTCATGGCGGCGGAGTTCAATACCGGATCCTCGGATCGACCACGGTGTAGAGCAGATCGATGACCAGGTTGACGAGAACGTAGAGCAGGCTGAAGAAGACCACGACGCCCTGGATGACCGGGTAGTCGCGTTGCAGGATGGCGTCGACGACCAGACGGCCCAGGCCCGGAATGGAGAACACCGTCTCGGTCACGACGGCGCCGCCGATCAGAAGCGCCACGCCCATGCCGATCACCGTCAGCAAGGGCACACCGGCATTGCGCAGCGCGTGCACGAACAGGATGGTCCGGTTCGGAACGCCCTTGGCGCGCGCGGTGCGCACATAGTCCTGCGACAGGATCTCCAGCATGGCGGCGCGGCCCGTGCGCGCGATCAGCGCGCTGTAGACGCCGCTCAAGGCGACCGCGGGCAGGAAGAGGCTGCGGACCGAAGCCCACAGGCCGTTGGCCAGCGGCTCATAGCCCTGCGCCGGGAACCAGCCCAGCTGCAGCGCGAAGACGTAGGCCAGCAGGTAGCCCACGACGAACACCGGCAGCGAGAAGCCCAGCACGGACACCGACATCACGAAGGTGTCCAGCCGGCTGCCATGCTGGAACGCGGCGATGACACCGGTGGGCACGCCCACGGCGACGGAGATGACGAGCGTCAGCACCATCAGCACCAGCGTGGGCTCCAGCCGCTGCCCGATCAGTTCGGACACCGGCTTCTTGCTGAAGATCGATGTCCCCAGGTCACCGCGGACGACCTTGCCGCTCCAGTCCAGGAACTGGACGGCGAAGGGCCGGTCGAGACCGAGCTCGTTGCGGATCTGCACGAGGTCCTGTTCGGTGGCCTGGTCGCCGGCCAGCAGGGTTGCCGGATCGCCGGGCGCCATGAACAGCAGCCCGAAGATGAACAGGCCCACGAAGAGGAGCACCGGAATCGTGGCGGCAACCCGCTTGACGATGTAGCTCAGCATGCGGCCGCCTCGAACCGCCATGTGCCGCGGCGCCCCCGCCCCCGGCCGCCTGCATCACGCACGGCGCACCCCCCAGAAGAACGGCGCCGAACCTTGCACCATGCCGGTGATGTTCTTGCGCATCGCGGTCTTGACCGTGAACTTGCCCAGCAGGACCGAAGGCATCATCTCCATGGCGCGCCGCTGGCTGTCCTCGAACAGCTTTTGCTGCGCGGCGGCATCCGTCGCATCGAGCCAGGCGTCCGCCAGCTTCTCCGTCTCTGCATCGTCGAACCATCCGAACCAGCCCGCCTGCCCCTGGCCGCGCACGTTCGAGTTCAGCAAGGGGTCGCCGATCGAGACGCTGGGCCAGGTCGTGTGGAAGATGCTCCAGCCGCCCTTGTCGACCGGTTCGCGCGAGGTGCGCCGCTGCGTCACCGTGCCCCAGTCCATGTCCTGCATGTCGACGTTGAAGCCCACGCGCTTGAGCAGGTCGGCCGTGACAGGGCCGAACGGCGATGCCATCGGCGAGTCGGTCGGATTCAGCAGCACCACCTTCTCGCCCTTGTAGCCGCTCTCCTTGAGCAGCTTCCTGGCCAGCTCGAGACCGCCCGGCTTGCCGGCGATGCCGTTCTTCACGCCGGGCATGCCGCAGGGATAGCCAGACATGCAGACTTCGTAGTCGCTCTTGCCCAGCCCCAGAGCGCCCATGTAGTCGTTCTGGTTCGTCGCCTCGAAGATGGCGCGGCGGACCTTGGGGTTGTTGAACGGTGCCTGCGCGGAGTTGAAGCGCATGATGCCCACGATGCCGTACGGGTCGCCCACCTCGACGCGCACATTCGGGTTCGATTGCAGCACCGGCAGCAGGTCGATCAAGGGCGTCTCCACCCAGTCCACTTCGCCGTTCTGCAGCGCGGCAGCCGCCGTGGCGGGGTCGGAGATGATGTGCCATTCGACGCGGTCGAAATGGGCCAGCTTGGCGCCGGAAGTCCATTCGGCAGCTTCGCTGCGGGGCTTGTACCTGTCGAACTTCTCGTACACGACCTTGCTGCCGGGCACGAACTCCTTGGAGACGAAGCGGTACGGACCGGAGCCCACCAGCTCGCCGATGGCCTGCGTGGGGCTGGTCTGGGCCAGGCGCTCGGGCATCATGAACGCAGGCGAGGAATGTGGCTTGCCCAGCGTGTGCAGCATGCGCGGGTACGGCTTTCTGAGCTTGATCGTGAAGCTGCGCTCATCGACCACCTGGTAGCCCTCCACGACCTTGGCCAAGGCCAGGCCGGAGACGTCACGCTTGGACCAGCGCTCCAGGCTCGCGATGCAGTCCCTGCTGCGCACGGGCTGGCCATCGTGGAACACCAGGCCGTCGCGCAGCTTGATGGTCCAGGTCTTTCCATCGGCCGACACCGTGGCACTCTCGGCCATCTGCGGCTTGGGCTCCAGCTTGTTGTTGACCCCGTACAGCGTGTCCCATACCAGGTAGCCGTGCGCCACGGTCACGGCCGCGGTGGTCACGACCGGGTCCAGGATGGTCAGCGCCATCTGCGGCACGAACTTCAGCGTCGACCTGGCGCGGTCCTGCGCGGCGGCGAGAGACGGGGACAGGAGCACCGCCGTGCCCGTGAGCGCGGCCGCGCGGCGAAGAAACCGTTTTCGGTTGAGCATGGTGACCTCTTGGACTCGTGGGATGGGGTGGGATGGGGGATGTGGCGTGCCACAACAACTAGGTGCGCGCCTGGCGCTGCGGCTGGAACGGGGTGCGGAGTTCTCGGTCCCGAGGCCAGAACGGGCGTGGCCGGTTCTGCCAGGGCAGCTTGGCGAGGTTGCCCGATGAGGAGCCCACGCCATCGAGCAATACGAAGCTGCTGTCCGGCTGGAGCAGCGTCCGGAAATTCATGCCGTTCTTGAAGACCACGACGTCGAAGTCCTCGAGCCGGATGCCCGCGGCCGCGTACTGCTCGCCGGCGTAGTCGTACGAGGGCAGCGATGCCACCATGATCTGGACCGCGCCCGCTTGCAGCACGGCCGTCGGACCGGTCGAGAAGCTGACGCCTCCCATGGGCCCGCCCGTGTACGTGAACTCCCCGTTGCTGAGCCCGACGACCCGGGCCTGCAGCGCCACGGGGCTGCCGTGGCGCGGATCGAGGCGGTGGCCGATGCGCGTGTCGAGCATGGCGCCGACGCCGGCGCGGTGGGCCTGCGCGGCCACCTCGGCATCCACCAGCGCCACGGCGCACCGGGTCGCGCCGGCATGCCGGATCAGCGCGTCGAGAACGAAGGCGGCGTCGCCTGCCGATCCGGCGCCCACGCCATCGGCCTCGTCGGCGAAGATGACGGGCTTGACCTTGGCAGAGCGCGCGATCGCGAGCGCCTCGGTCGGCGAGCGCAGCGGCAGCTCGAACGCATCGCGCAGGTCCCACAGCGCCTGCGCGATCTGGGTCGCGGCGCTGGATGCGGCATCGGCGTCGCCGTTCGCGATCGCCAGCGCGACGCATGCCGCGTCGTCGTCGTCCAGCCAGGGCTGCACCGTGAAGTAGCTCGTGGACACCACCGCACCGGTCTCCAGGCTGCGGGCCAGGCGCTTGACCTGGGCCAGGGGCGCATCGTCCATCCGCGTGCAGCTGCCGGTGACCGGGACGATCATGTCGATGCGCTGCGCGCGCATGACGGGCTTCAGCGTCCCCGCCAGCGTGTCGCGGAGCAGCGCTGCCGCGCGGCGGCCGGTGTCGTAGGCATCGTCATGCGGGTAGTTCTGGTAGCCGACGATGATGTCGGCCGCGTCCAGCATGTTCCAGGTCACATGGCCATGCAGGTCCAGGCTGACGGCGATGGGCACGTCGGGGCCCACCAGCTCGCGCACCGCCAGCAGCAGCTCGCCCTCGGCATCGCTGACGCCGCCACTGACCATGGCGCCGTGCAGGGCCAGGTACACGCCGTCGACCGGGCCGGCCGCACGCAGGTTCGCGAGCAGCCTGTCGACGGTCTCGCGGTAGAAGCCGTCTTCGACCTTGGCGCCGGACTGGCTCTGCGCGACGAGCAGCGGGATGAGCGCCATGCCGCCGGCTTCGCGCAGGACTTCCGAGCCCCCCGTGACGGCCAGTTGGTGGCCATCGATGGCGTCCCACATCGCGGCCCCGACGGCGTAGGGAACGAACAGATCGCGGCCATTGACCTTCTGCGAGAAGCTGTTGCCTTCGAACTCAAAGCTTCCGATCGCGACCCGTCGTGAGGTTGCCTGTGCCTGCGGACTCAAGGTGGGCTCCTTATGCGTTGTAGAGGCTGGGAATTATTCGAACCGGGACCTCCTGCCACAACTTCGCAACCGCACCAGCTGGTGACGCGGTATGAAGCACGGCGCCAGGCCGCCGCGACCAGCTCCGAGTGGCCGCCGTGCTTCAGGCCCTTCGCAGATGCGGATGCGCCATGGGGAAACTACGCATCAAATTCCCGCGGGAACCACGCATTCCCGAGACGCCCAGTAGGGGATTGCGGGCGATGCGGCCCGCGTTCTTGCGGTTTTTGCGACAGCCGCCACGGTGCGCGGGCCAGCAGCCCGGCGCTGCCGGCGCAAGGCTTCGCCGTCTCGCCCAACAGGCATGCGGCCCGGCGCGCCGAAACATCAGCGGCCGTGCGCGCACTGCGTCATGGCTGCGTCATGAGGCGCACTCATGGCACCCCTTGCGAAATTGATCGTTCCCGGACGGGCTTTCAGAATTTGGACGCTCGGAGCGGGCGCGCCGCGCCCCTTCCCTGGCAACCCCTCAACCGCTCGCGCTGGATGCGGGCTTCACGACGACACAGGACCCTCATGATTCGAAAGCTCAAGTCAGCCCAGCCCGTCGAGGCACAGAACGCCATCAGCGCCGAGGTCGCCGCAGTGGTCTCGCGCATCATTGCGGACGTCTCGGCCCGCGGCGACGCCGCGGTGCGCGCGTACTCCGAGAAGTTCGACCAGTGGAACCCGGCCAGCTTCCGCCTGAGCGCGGAACAGGTCGCCGCCTGCGTGGCGCAGCTCAGCGAGCAGGAACTGCATGACATCCTGTTCGCGCAGGCCCAGGTGCGGCGCTTCGCCCAGGCACAACGCGCCAGCCTGTCCGAGGTGGAGATCGAGACCATCCCCGGCGTCATTCTTGGACACAAGAACATCCCGGTCCAGTCCGTGGCCTGCTATGTGCCCGGCGGCAAGTACCCGCTCATCGCCTCCGCCCACATGGGCGTCGTGACGGCCAAGGTCGCCGGCGTCGCGCGCGTCGTGGCCGTCGCACCGCCGTTCCAGGGCCAGCCCAATCCCGCCATCGTGGCGGCCATGCACCTGGGCGGCGCCGACGAGATCTACTGCGCAGGCGGCGTGCAGGCGGTTGCGGCGCTGGCCCTGGGCACCGCGGAGTTCGCGCCCGTCGACATGATCGTGGGCCCGGGCAATGCCTATGTCGCCGAGGCCAAGCGCCAGCTCTTCGGCCGCATCGGCATCGACCTGATCGCCGGCCCCACCGAGACACTGCTGCTGGCCGACCACAGCTGCGACGCCGAGCTGGCCGCGGCCGACCTGCTGGGCCAGGCAGAGCACGGCGTCAACTCCCCGACCATCCTGGTCACCACGTCGAAGGAGCTCGCCGAAGCCCTGCCCGCCGAGATCGAGCGGCAGCTGGCCGTCCTGCCGACGGCGCCCATCGCCAGCCTGGCATGGCGCGACCACGGCGAAATCATCCTGTGCGATACGCTGGAGGAGATGCTGCAGGAGGGCAACCGCATCGCGGGCGAACACGTGCAGGTCCTGACGCAGGACCCCGACTACTTCCTGCGGAACCTGCGCAACTACGGTGCGCTGTTCCTGGGACCGCGGACCACGGTCTCCTACGGTGACAAGGTCATCGGCACCAACCACACCCTGCCTACGATGCGGGCGGCCCGCTACACCGGGGGCCTGTGGGTCGGCAAGTTCATCAAGACCTGCACCTACCAGCGCATCCTGACGGACGAGGCCTCGGCCACGATCGGCGCGTACTGCTCCCGCCTGTGCGCGATGGAGGGGTTCGCGGGGCACCAGGAGCAGGCGGACCTGCGGGTCAGGCGCTACGGCAAGACCACGGCCCAGTCGCACTGAGCATCTTGTGGCGCACGCGGGCACAAGCCGGTCTGGCCACCCGTGCGCGCCGCCAGCCCGTCCGCATCGCCATCACTTCAGCTAATGGATCCAGCAATATAAAGGCGTTGCGGTGGCAGGCGGTGCAACAAGACAATCGACGGCCATCCTCTTCTGTCGGTGCTGCGCCAGCGACAGCCGCGACCAACAGCCCGCCCTGGCACCGCCCACCACACACCATTGAGCAAACTCATGACAAGTGCATCCCCGGACCCTGCTCGACTCTTCGAGAGCCCCGCGGTCTCCAGCCTGCGCGAAGACCTGGCCCTGGCATTGCGGGCCGCCGCCCACCACGGGTTGGGCGAAGGCGTCTGCAACCACTTCAGCGTCGCCATCCCGGGCGACCCCGACAAGTTCCTGCTGAACCCGCGCGGCCTGATGTGGTCGCAGGTGCGTGCGCAGGACATCGTGCTGGTCGACAGCCGGGGCCAGGCGCTGGCAGGCCGGCACGCCATCGAGCCCTCGGCCATGTTCATCCACGCGGCAGTCCACCGCATCGCGCAGAAGAACGTGGTGCTGCACACGCACATGCCCTATGCGACGGCGCTGACGCTGACCCAGGCCTGCACGCTGGACACCACGCTGTCGCAGAACGCCATGCGCTTCCATGGCCGCGTGGGGGTCGATGCCCACTACAACGGCCTTGCGCTCGACCACAGCGAAGGCGAGCGGATCGCGCGGGCCATGAACGGGGCCGATGTGGCCTTCCTCGGCAACCACGGCATCGTCGTGTGCGGCGAGCGCCTGGACCACGCGTTCGACGATCTGTACTTCCTCGAGCGCGCCTGCCAGGCCGAGGTTCTGGCCCGCTCCACGGGCCTGCCGCTGCGCCATGTCGCAACGGAGCTGTCGGCCAGGACGGGCGCGCAAATCCAGGGCGAGCGGCTGCAGTCCGAGCTGTTCTTCCAGGCGCTCAAGCGCTCGCTGGCATGACGGCGCCAGCGCAAGAAGCCGGGGCCGTGCGCGCCGTCGACGCCCACGCGCTGCCCGCCTCGTTCCACCAGGACCCGCTCGTGCGCACCCTGGTCCAGGGCGCGCCCGTGCGCTGGTTCAATCCTGCCGTGGCGCCGATCGCGCAAGCCAGCGCCGACATCGACCTCGGCCGGGCGGATGTGGACGAGGCCGCGGCACGGCTGCAGCGCTTTGCGCCCTTCCTCGCCGACGTCTTCCCCGAGCTGCGCAGCGCCGCGGGCCTCATCGAATCGGAGCTGGTGCCCGTGGACGCCTTCGCCGCGGAAGTCGCGCAGCGCTACGGCGTGCCGCGCCCCCGCCTGCTGCTCAAGAAGGACAGCCATCTGCCGGTCGCCGGCTCGATCAAGGCGCGCGGCGGCGTGTACGAGATCCTGGCCCACGCTGAGCGGCTGGCCATCGCCGCGGGGATCCTGCGCCCCGACGACGACTACCGTGTCCTGTCGTCACCGGCCGCCCAGGCGCTGTTGCGCGGCCACAAGGTCGCGGTCGGCTCCACCGGCAATCTGGGCATGTCGATCGGCATCACCGCGGCTGCCCTGGGCTTCGAAGCCACCGTGCACATGTCCTCGGACGCGCGCCAGTGGAAGAAGGACCGGCTGCGCGCGCATGGCGTGCGCGTCGTGGAACATGGCGGCGACTACGGCCAGGCCGTCGAGCGCGGCCGCGAGGAGGCACGGGCCGATCCCAGCTGCCACTTCGTCGACGACGAAAACTCCAGGACGCTCTTCCTGGGCTACGCCACGGCGGGCGAACGCCTGAAGGCCCAGCTGGCACAGCAGGGCCATGTGGTCGATGCCGAGCACCCGCTGTTCGTCTACCTGCCCTGCGGCGTGGGCGGCGCACCGGGGGGCATCACATTCGGTCTCAAGCTGGCCTTTGGCGACCACGTGCATTGCATCTTCGCGGAGCCGACGCAGTCTCCGTGCATGCTGCTCGGTGTCTACACGGGCTTGCACGACCAGGTGGCGGTGCAGGACCTCGGCATCTCCAACCACACGGCGGCCGACGGTCTGGCCGTGGGCCGGCCCTCGGGCTTCGTGGGCAAGGCGGTGCAACGCATGGTCGATGGCTACTACACCCTCACCGACGACGAGATGTACGCGCTGCTGTACCTGATGGCGCAGACCGAGGGCCTGCGGCTCGAGCCCTCTGCGCTGGCCGGCGCGCCCGGGTTCGTGCGCGTGCTGCAAGACCAGGCCTACCGCGACCGCCTGGCGCTTGGCGACGCCGCGTGGGACCAGGCGCTGCACCTGGTCTGGGCCACGGGTGGCGGCATGGTGCCCGCGCCGGAGTTCGCGGCCTACCAGGGCGCCGGAAAGGCGGCGCTCCCAGGGCTGGGCCTGGCCGCGCGCCGCGCGGTGGCGGTCTGATCCTGCAGGCCTGCGCTGCGCCTGGAGCGCCGGCGCGGCCCTGGCCACCATGGCCAGGGCTTGGCGAACGCGGCGCAAGCCTCTGCGCCGCCCTCTCCTGAACACTCAATCGACCGTGATGCCGGTCGCCTTGACCAGGCTGGCCCACTCCGTGAGCTCCTTGTCGACCTGCCGGGTCAGGGCCTGCGGCGTCGTCGTGCGCGCTTCCACGCCCTGCGCGAGCAGGGCCTCGCGGACATGCGGTTTCTTGAGAATGGCGTCGATTTCCCGGGCCAGGCGCGCCACGCGCTCGGGGCGGGTCCCGCCCGTCGTGAACACGCCAAACCAATTCGAGAAGCTGTAGGCCGGCAGTCCGGCCTCCTGAATGGTCGGCACATCCGGCAAGGCCTTCACCCGGGTGTCCGAGGTCACGGCCAG